>CAISPW010000085.1 GCA_903887465.1 uncultured Oscillochloris sp.
GCACGTCCTGGAGGTGAAGGTTCTCCCAGGCCGTCACCTGCACGGGCTGGCCGTGGGCATCCGTGCCGCTCCCGTCCGCATCCGGCGTCTCATGGGTCGTCGGGTCAGTCCCCTTAAAGCGCCGGCCGTCCAAGGGCGGTCGGCCTGCCTGATGCGGGCGCGGGGGTGGGGGTGGGGGTGGGCGATACAAGACCCGATCCCCGCGCGCACGGATCAACTGATCGGTTGGCAAGGTATGACTGGCCTGCACCCACGGCGCATTTCCATAGCCACGATCCCGCACGATGAGGATCAACACGCCCAAGTGGCGCAGCAGCGGCAGCACGTCGGTCAGTTGAGCCACCCCGATGGTGGTCGCCGTCTCCGTACTGGGAACCCGGCGGTTGACGAGGATGGAGGTCGCGCTGCTGACCGGGTCGGGCAGCACGACCACGGTCGAGAACTGCCAACTCGGGCCGACGGGCGTGGCGTCTTTGGGTAGATTCGACCGATGCACCAGGGTGTGATCCGCCGAGGTATGCACATCGGGGCGCAGAATACTGCTCACATCGACGCCGAGCACGAGCCGCTCCCCCACCATCGCGGCGGGCACGTGCTCGGCGAACAGGCGGATCAGGGCCGGACGATCAATCCGCCCATCGTCGAGGGCTTCATACAGGCTCGACCAGGCGCGTTGAAAGTTGGCCGCCTGCGACAACTCGATCAAGCTCCGGGCCTGGGTATCGGTCAGCAGCGCATCGGCGCATCGCGTCATCGCCTCGTCGCCTCATCGCAAGACTGTCAAGCTGAAATACCCGATTCTGAACCATGCCTTACATTCACAACTGCTTGTGGCAATACGATAACGTGCGCTTTTGCACAGGCTGTCGGCTTATGCACGCAATGTGGTCTCCTGGGGCAAGAGGAATCTGTGCCCAGTTGGTACATATAGAGCAGGATTGATTTTCTGTCACGTACATACGCCAATGGAGCAGCGATGAGCGCAGACTTTGCCCAGCCTCCCATCCTCACCGTCTCCGAGGTCGCACGCTACCTGCGGGTGAGCGAGACGACCGTGTGGCGCTGGTGCAGCAGCGGCAAGCTGCCCGCATTTCGGATCGGCAGGAGTTGGCGGGTGCGCCAGCACGATCTCAATACCCTGGTCTGTGGGCAGGGGGTCGTGGATCCGCCGCCTGCATCGCCGAACCCCTCATGACCCGGATCCCCGGCTTCGTAAGCGTAGTTTCTGGCAGTCCGGCACAGATATAGCGATATGACTACACACGAGATCACGATCCGAATTCGCCTCGGCCCGAGCGCCGCAGATCAACGGGATAAGGTCTTTGAGGCCGATACGCTGATCGGAGACCTGATCACCTATTGTAAAAAAGACTTCCGCCTGCCTGAGCAGGATACCAGCGGCGAGATGATCCGCTATATGCTGTACCGTGAGCAGAGCGGAGCGAAGGCAAAGCTCGATAAGGCCCGGAGCTTGCGGATGCTGCGCGTCCAGTCCTACGAGGTGCTCTATTTGGCAGACGAGCGCCGCACCTGGTGGCAGGGATCCGCCGCGCCGTCTGGCTTTCGCGCCCAGACGGGGCCAGGCACCGAGCCACTCGGCGGCGTGCGCCGCCCCGTGTCCGAGGTGCTGCCAGGCCCAGTGGCCCCTCCCCCGCCAGTGAGCGGGCCGCCGCGCCCCATTGGCAGTATCCCCTGCTCGATCGAACTGGCCCCCGGCTGTGTGCGCCAAGTTGCCGAGACCGGCCAGGTCATCAACCGCGACTACCTGACTGATCACCGGCGGGGCTGCCTACTATACGTTTCGCCAGCAGCAGCGCGATCATGTTCTCGCCGTGGCAGCCTACAAGGCCAGTTACCAGGAGGCGCTGGAGCGCACCCGCCGCCGCCTCCAGCAGCTTGAGCGCCAGCAGCGCAGCTACTACGAGGAGAACAACCCCGATCTGAAGTCGCTGCTCCAGATCGCTCACGGTGAGCAGGATCGCAACGGAATGGCGGTGGCCGCCTCCCGGCTCTGGGAGCGGCGTCCCGCCGATACCGACTTCCTCTGTCTGCGGGTCGGTCGCGGCGACCGGCCCACCAGCCTCACGATGAAGCCGCCGAGTATCAACGCCTACAGCAAAGATGTTGAAGACTCGCTGATGCTGGTCGAGCAGTTTCGCTTTGTGCGCGATGTGCCGCTCGATGTCAACCTGCGCGCGGTTGGATCGCTCGGTATTGCTGGCCCCAGCGGGCGCTCGCTTAACGTACTCCAGGCACTGCTCTGGCAGATCGCCATCCACCATGCCCCCAGCGAGGTGCGGATTGCTGCGTTCTGGGACTCGACCTTCGACGATGCGTGGGAGTGGCTGCGCTACCTGCCCCACACCCGTCCGCTCGACGGCGACGATTCCTACCGCCTGCTCGCCCGCTATGATCGCAACCCCGAGGGCATGCGCCGCGTTTTGGCCGCCCTCACCAAAGAGATCAAGCGTCGCGCCGAGGATGTGCAGCGCGGCCCCCGCCCGCACCTGGTCGTTGTCTTCAGCGACTACCACCTTCACCACACCGAGAGCGCCCTCTTTGCCCAGTGTATTACCGGTCGCCACCTCGATATCAGCGCGATCTGCCTGGTGCCTGAGGTGCGCGATGTGCCTAGCGAGTGTGGCGGCTATGTCGATCTCGTGCTTGGCGGATCGCCCGATCACGCCCGACTCGGCCTCGCCGGCCCCGGTGGCGGCTACAGCACCTTTAAGGCCGATGTATCGAGCACGTCCCAGAGCAGCGAGATCGCGCTTCGGCTTGCGCCGGTTGAACTCGCCGATGCGGATGGCGGCCGCGAGATGCCGCGCAATGTCCAGCTACTTTCGCTTCTGAACGTCCCTGACGCTGCGCAGTACGACCCGGCCCTGCTCTGGGCTACGGCACCCACCAGCAGTTGGCACCCCGTCCCGGTTGGCTGCCAGAGTGCCGATGTGGTCCTGGAGATCGACCTTAACGAGGGTGTCCACGGCGTGCATGGCATGATCGCCGGGGCCACCGGTGCCGGCAAAAGCGAACTTCTGCTTAGCTTTCTGATGTCGCTGGCAATCCGCCATCACCCCGACCGGCTCAACTTCCTGCTGATCGACTTCAAGGGTGGGGCCACCTTCCGCGACATCGCCGATCTGCCCCACACCGCAGGCATGGTGACCGACCTCTCTGGCTTCCTCGCCGAGCGCGCGCTCATCGCGATGAACAGCGAGCTTGACCGGCGCAAGCGCCTGCTTGCGAAGGAGGGGGTGCCCAATATCCGCAGCTACCGGAAGGGCGGCTTCGACCAGCGCGGCGCACCGCTGCCGAACCTGTTCATCGCGATTGACGAGTTCGACGAGATGATCCGCGATTATCCGCAGTTTCAGGATGAACTGATCCGAGTCGGCAAGCAGGGCCGCAGTCTCGGTGTCCACCTGCTGCTCGCCACCCAGCAACCCTCGCTGATCAAAGAGGGTCTGCTCAATAACCTGAGCTACTGGATGTCGCTGCGTGTCAACTCGCGCGAAGATAGCAAGGCGATGGTCGGCCTGCCTGACGCGGCCCTGCTCGGCACAGATACGCCGGGGCGCGGCTTCTTCCGCGACAAGAATAGCGGCGTCCGTATGTTTCAGTCTGCGCTGATCACCGCGCCCTACCGCCCGGTCATCGGGCGCAAGAGCGTTGAGGTCGATACCACCGGCCACGTGCAAGTCAACACCAGCGAGACTCGTGCCCGCCAGATTCTCCAAACGCTCTTTGACCAACTGGTTGAGCAACTGAAGGCCACCATCAGCGATGTGCGGCAGTCCCAGATCATCGCGCAGACGGTTGACGCGATCTGCACCCAGTTTAACCAGGCATTCGAGCTGGCACCAAGCGCGGACACCCAGGCCGAGCAGCGCCGCATTGCCAGCGAAGCGGTCACGCACCTGCGCCAGAGCCTCGCCCAGCTTCAGTTTGATCCGAGCCAGATCAGCGAGGCGGAGGCGGTCGAGCGGCAGATCATCACCGCCGCCCGCCAGGCCACCGACCGCCTGCGCGGCGACCGCGAGCAGCGCAGCGAGATCGAACTGGTCGCCGCGCGTATGATCGCCACGCCGGGCATGGGTGCCCGCTACGCCGCCAAACGCTACCGTATTTGGGCCGAGCCACTCCCCGCCATCCTGCCCCTGGCCGCTATGCCCCAGCATGCGCCGCCCGCGCCAGTGACGCCGGGCTCCCGCCCGCATGAACTCTGGCTCGATGTGCCCTACGGCCTCGTCGACTGCCCCGAGGAGGCGCGCTACGACCAACTTACCACCGACTTGGCCGGCGCGGGCGGCAACCTGCTCGTCCTCGGTGCCTCGGGGAGCGGCAAGACCACGCTGCTGCACACGGTCATCCTGGCCTTGGCCAACGCCCATAGCCCCGCCGACCTGTGGTTCTACCTCATCGACAGCACCGGCGGCGGCCTCGGTCTCCGCGAGAAGTTGCCCCACCTCGCCCACGCCCTCGCGCCGCGTCAGCACCTGCTGATCGAGCGGCTGCTGGCCGAGATCCAGGATCAGCTTGAAGAGCGCCGCGAACTCTTCCAGCACCACGGGGTCGCCAGCCTGTCGCTGTACCGCGAGCGCCGCGCCAGCAAGCCGGATCAGACCCCGCCCGC
>CAISPW010000086.1 GCA_903887465.1 uncultured Oscillochloris sp.
CCAGGGCTGATGCAACGTTGCTGGGGCTGCGCCCCAGACCGCGCTTTTGGTTGGTTTTTGGCGGCTTCGCCGCCAAAAACCAACAAAAAAAAGATCGTTCGGGGGTGGCAAAGCCACCCCCAAACCTCCGCCGGAGGCGACGTTGCAACCGCCCTGCTACTCTACCACAGGCGGGCCGCAGATAATGGAGATCGGTCGGTCGAGGTGCTGGGTGAGGACAACCACCAGCGGGCGCGGCCCTCCCCCGCTGAGTTGGCGGGCCAGAGCGTCGGTATCCAGGGGCGATCCGCGCTTCTTCACCGTGACCGGGCCGCCGCCCAACTCGCGCAGGCTGGCCCGCAGCCGCTTGAGGCTGAAGGGCTGCCAGGAGATGACCGGCCAGACCCGCGCAAACGGTGTGGCAACACGATCTGCGGAGGTGAGGTAGGCGATGTGCGGATCAAGCTGATCCGCGCCGATCTGTTCGGCGAGATCAGTCACCAGCCCGGCCCGGATCACCGCCGGGTCTGGCTCGTACAGGAAGGATGAGGGAGGAAGGATGAGGGAGGAAGGGGAGGTAGGCAGGTTCGAGACCATGGTGTAGGTGTGAATCTGACCATTAACACCATGACGCAACAGGGTGGCCCGACGGCGCGTACCGGCCAGCGGCCCGCACCAGAGCGCCGCCTCCTTCAGCTCGCCGTTAAGCGAGACGAACTCCAGCTCGACCTCGCCGCCGGGCAGTTCGGCCACATCGACGCCGGGTGAGAGCTTGACGGCCAGCGCGGGCGTGTGCGTGCGCCAGGCGAGGATATGGGCGAGCGGCGGCTCGTACTCGTCGACGTGGAATCTCCGCCGCCCGCCCGCGCGTCGGCCCGGATCACAGAAAATCGCCTCGGCCAAGGGCGGAGCCTCGGCCAGCAGGTCGCGCGGGATAAAGCAGATGCGCTCGCTCAGCCCGAGGGCGGCGGCGTTGGCGGCGGCCAGGGCCAGCCGCAGCTCGTCGCGGTCTACGGCAAGCACCAGGGCACCGGCATCCGCCAGGGCCAGGGCGTCGCCGCCAACCCCGCAGCAGAGGTCGGCCACCTGGCCGTAGGGGGCCATACGCACGGCGCGGTGGGCGGCCACCGGGGCCGCGCTGGCCTGTTCCAGAGACTCGCGGGTGAAGAACATGCGCCCGGCGGCGGGGAATTTCGCGGCGGCGCGGCGGCGCAGCAGGGCTAGCGCCACGGCGGCGCTGGCCTGCTCCGGCGTATAGCTGCGGCGCAGGCGGGTCAGCTCGCCCAGCACATCCGCGTCTGCAATCTCACGCCCAACAAGTTCAGCAAGGAGCGTCTGGCCGGGGGGCGACTGGAGCCAGGCGAGGCTGTCAAGATCCATAAAAAACCTGTAGGGGCGCGTCGCGACGCGCCCCTACAGACGACCCTCTCTCCCTAATGGGCGATGTGCTTAACCCTGGCGATATCGGCGGCGATGCGCGCGGTAAGGGCGTCGGCCTGCTGCTTGGCCACCGTGGGCATCAGTTCGCCAGACTCGCGGGCGCGCCAGCAGGCGGCGAAGTGGCCGTCGCCATAGTCGACAAACGGCGGCTCCTCGTCACTGCACTTCTGGACGGCGATCGGGCAGCGGGTGTGGAAGTGGCATCCGCTCGGCGGGTTGAGCGGGCTGGGCACATCGCCCTCCAGGATGATCCGGCGGCGCTGCTGCTCGATCTTCGGGTCGGGGATCGGCACCGCCGAGAGCAGCGCCTGCGTGTACGGGTGCAGCGGCTGGCGGTAGAGCGTCGCGCCCTCCGACAGCTCGACCATTTTGCCCAGGTACATCACCGCGACCCGGTCGGAGATATGCTTGACCACGCTCAGGTCGTGGGCGATGAACAGGTAGGTCAGGCCGAGTTTTTGCTGCAACTCCTCCAGCAAGTTCACCACCTGGGCCTGGATGGAGACATCGAGGGCGGAGACCGGCTCATCGCAGACCACGAACTGGGGCTCGACGGCCAGGGCGCGGGCGATGCCGATGCGCTGGCGCTGGCCGCCCGAGAACTCGTGGGGGTAGCGGTTGGCGAAGCCTGGGTTGAGGCCGACCAGGCCGAGCAGCTCCTCGACCCGCGCGCGCACCGCCTTGCCCTCGCGCAGCTTGTGTACCCGGATCGGCTCGCCGATGATGTCGCCGACGGTCATGCGCGGGTTCAGGCTGGCGTAGGGGTCCTGGAAGATCATCTGCACGCGGCGGCGCATTCTGCGCAGCGCATCGCCCTTCAGCTTTGTGAGATCCTGGCCCTCAAAGATCACATGGCCGGCAGTCGGTCGATACAACTGGAGGATCGCCCGGCCGGTCGTACTCTTGCCGCAGCCGCTCTCGCCCACCAGCCCGAGGGTTTCGCCCTTTTTAATGCTAAAGCTGATCCCATCGACGGCCTTGACCGTGCCGACGCGGCGCTGGAAGATGATCCCGCGATGAACCGGGAAGTGCATCTCCAAGCCGGTAACATCGATCAAGTTGTCGCTGGGGCCGCTGGTTGGTGCGGTGGTCATAATTATGCTCTGGGGTGGGGCGCAGAGGGGCGTTCGATGCGTCGCCTGGGCGGCGCATTGGCCGCCCCTCCTGCGCCCCTACGCGGGCAACGGCGTTTGCATCGTAATATCAAACAGGCATGCGGCGCGGTGCTCCTGGCCGATGCCGCGCAGGGGCGGCAGTTGAGAGAGGCATGCGTCCTGCACGTAATCGCAGCGCGGGCTGAAGGCGCAGATCTGCGGCAGGTCGATCAGGCTCGGCGGCAGCCCACGGATCGGGGTGAGCTTGCGGCCTCGGCCCTCATCGAGGCGCGGGATCGAGCGCAGCAGCCCGATGGTATAGGGCATGCGCGGGTTGGCGAACAGCTCGCCCGTCTTGCCCTCCTCAACCACCTGTCCGGCGTACATCACCGTCACCCGGTCGGTCATCCCGGCGACCACGCCGAGGTCGTGGGTGATCATGATCACCGCCGTGTCCAGCTCCTCTCTGAGCTGGTTGATCAGCTCAAGGATCTGGGCTTGGATCGTCACGTCGAGGGCGGTGGTGGGCTCATCGGCGATCAGCAGTTCGGGGTTGCAAGAGAGGGCCATGGCGATCATCACGCGCTGGCGCATGCCGCCGGAGAACTGGTGCGGGTAGTTGTCGAGGCGCTTGGCGGCGCTGGGGATGCCGACCATATCGAGCAGTTCGGCGGCGCGGTTGTTGGCCTCGCGCCGGGAGAGCTTGAGGTGCAGCTCCAGCGACTCGGTGATCTGGCGGCCCACGGTGAGCACCGGGTTGAGCGAGGTCATCGGATCCTGGAAGATCATGGCGATCCGGTTGCCCCGGATGTGGCGCATCTCCTCGTCGCTGGCTTGGAGCAAATCCTCGCCGTCGAAGAGGATCTGGCCGCCGACGATCTTGCCGGGCGGGTTGGGGATGAGCCGCATCACCGAGAGCGAGGTCACGCTCTTGCCGCAGCCCGACTCGCCGACGATGCCCAACGTCTCGCCACGGTTTACGTGGAAGGAGACGTTATTCACGGCCTTGACCACCCCATCCTGCGTGTGAAAGTGGGTCTCCAGGTTACGCACGTCGAGCAGTGGGGCCATCGAGATCCTCTTGTGGTATCTAACACGAGGATAGGGGATAGGATCCAGGCAACCGCGAGCAGCGAGTGCCAAGAGAGTTGCACGGTGACGTATCCCTACACCTTCATTGAACGCGGCCGCATCATAGTACCATAGAAATTAGGCTGAGCGCTTCCAAAAGATCTTTTTTGGCAATAGACATGGTTCGTAGCGACTTTACAGTTCTCCCCCCCCTAGCCCCCCCGCAAGCGGGGGGGAACAACGCATTGGTTCCCCCCCCGCAAGCGGGGGGGTTAGGGGGGGTAAGTATGCCAAAAGTGTAAAGTAAACTCGGCCTCTCTGAAACCATGTCATAGCGCAAAAGTCGTTCATGCGCGGGGCGCACACCGCCGCGATGAACATGGTCGCTGATGCCCGGCTATCGGCTATCGGCTATCGGCTATCGGCTATTTTCACATCAGTCACGCTGCCAGCCCAAGCGCCCGGCCCGTAAACGGGCGGGCTAG
>CAISPW010000087.1 GCA_903887465.1 uncultured Oscillochloris sp.
CGCGAATCCGGACGGTTGGATCGCGAACGGCGCGAAGGCGGGCGAACGACGCGAATCCGGACGGTTGGATCGCGAACGGCGCGAAGGCGGGCGAACCGCGCGAACGCGAAGGGCGTTTGGATCGCGAACGGCGCGAAGGCGGGCGAACCGCGCGAACGCGAAGGACACGAAGAATACGAGTGCGATGGACGTTAGCAGAGGGTGTTGAATACGAGCTAACACAACGCATGTTACCACATGCGCAGGGCTTTTGGATCACCTCTGGCGAAGGTTTGGGGGTGGCTTCACTCACCCTCAAGTCCCCTGTTTATCAGGGTGCAGTTCCAAGGATGCCATATATAGCAATCCTATCCGGGTCGTGAAGGCTGAGTACCCCCTGACTGGCGACTGAAGTCGTGCCTATGGAGCCTGCGGCTGGGTGTCGGCCAACGGCCTCGGTGCTGCGACTTCAGTCGCGAGCGACGTTGCAACCGCCGGGAGCTTCAATGCCTCGGCTTCACAACCTGTGTAGGATTGCTATATTACCCTTCGCGTCCGCGTCATTCGCCCGCCTTCGCGCCGTCCGCGATCCAACCGTCCGGCTTCGCGTCATTCGCCCAGCTTCGCGCCGTCCGCGATCCAACCGTCCGGCTTCGCGTCATTCGCCCGCCTTCGCGCCGTCCGCGATCCAAACGCCCGCCGTCCGCGATCCAAACGCCCGCCGTCCGCGATCCAACCGTCCGCCGTCCGCGATCTGTGCAAAGCTGTGCAAGGGGTTGACAAACGCTGGGGAAATATGTTATATTTTGCACGATGAACTATACGGATGCGAAGTCCCCAAGAGGTTAGCGATGACTCCTACCAAGCGCTCCCCCCTGATCTTCATATTTTTGACCGTCTTCATCGACCTGCTCGGCGTGGGCATTGTAGTGCCGCTGCTGCCCTACTACGTCAAGATTATTGAGCAGGCCGACGCCTCCTGGCTCTCTAGCAGCCGTGCCCTGATTGTCGGCACCCTGGCGGCCAGTTTCTCGCTGTTCCAGTTTGGTTTCTCGCCGGTGCTGGGCGCCCTGTCGGATCGCTTCGGTCGTCGCCCGGTGCTGCTGATCAGCCTGGCGGGCACGGGCATCTCTTACATCGTGTTTGGCCTAGCCGACCATCTGCTGCCCCTGGGTATCGGCACGGTGCTGGCGGTGCTGTTCTTCGCCCGCATCCTGGACGGCGTCACGGGCGGGAATATCAGCACGGCCCAGGCATATATTGCGGACGTGACGCGGCCAGAGGAGCGGGCCAAGGGTCTTGGCCTGATCGGTGCAGCCTTCGGGCTGGGCTTCATGCTTGGCCCGGCGCTCGGCGGGCTGCTCAGTACGATCAGCCTGGCTGCACCGGCCTTCGCAGCCGCCAGCCTCACCTTTGGCAACCTGCTCTTCGGCATCTTCTGGCTGCCCGAGTCGTTGCCCGCCGCGCGGCGCACCAAGGTGCCATTCAGCAAGATGAACCCGGTTGTCCGCCTGCGCGCGGTGGTCGGCAAGGCCAGCATTCGCCCGCTGCTGGCTGGCGTGCTGCTGCTGAACTTCGCCTTCGCCGGCCTGCAGAACAACTTCGCGGTCTTTAGCGACGTGCGCTTTGGCTTCAGCCCCACCCAGAACGCCTTTGTGTTTGCCCTGATCGGCCTGACAGCGGTGTTCATACAGGGCTTCCTGATCCGCAAGCTGCTGCCGCGCTTTGGCGAGGCTCGCTTGGCCGTCACCGGCGTGGGGATGATGGCGGTAGGCTTCGTAATGATCGCCGTCGCGCAGGTCGCCTGGATGCTCTTCCCGGCCATAGGCGTCCTTGCCGCCGGTTCGAGTATGGCCACGCCTTCGCTGACCAGCCTGATTTCGCGGCGCGTGGCTCCGCAGGAGCAGGGCAGCATCCTCGGCGGCGTCCAGGCGTTCAACAGCCTGATGATGGTGGTCGGCCCGCTCTTTGCTGGCCTGATCTTCGACCTGATCGGCCCGGCTGCGCCCTACTTCAGCGGCTCCTTGCTGATTGCCGCCGCCGGCATCGTGATCACCCGCGCGCTTTGCCCGCAGCTTGGCGGGGCCACCCCTCTGGAACCCGCCCGCACCGCCGTGGAAGCCGATCCGCACCTGGTGCATTGATCACAGGGCGAAGCATCGCCGCATGATGATGTGGTTGCCTCCAGCGCATCAGGGCGAGGCGTTGCCCCTACCGGACATGGTTCAGAACGGCTTTACCGTTTGGCGGGGACGCGATGAGGCGAGGATGCGCTAGCATCGCCTCGTCGCATCCTCGCCTCATCGCCAAACGGTAAAGCTGAAACCTGGCACCTGAAACCTTGTCCGGACATGAATATCAAAACAGTGTTATACTAACAGCACGGCTGTTTCTATTATTAAGATCGCGCCGCCCATGCGAAGGCGGCGTTTCTGTCTGCATAGGACGTACATTATGGGAAAAGACATGATCGTCATCAAGGGCGCGCGCGAGCATAACCTGCGCGGCGTCGATGTCGAGTTGCCCCGCGATAAGTTGATCGTCCTCACGGGGGTGAGCGGCTCGGGCAAGAGTTCCCTGGCCTTCGATACGCTCTACGCCGAAGGCCAGCGACGCTACGTCGAGAGCCTCTCGTCTTACGCCCGCCAGTTCCTCGGCCAGATGGAGAAGCCCAAGGTCGATCTGATCGAGGGTCTCTCGCCGGCGATTGCCATCGAGCAGAAGAGCGCCTCGAAGAACCCGCGCTCCACCGTTGGTACCGTCACCGAGATCTATGACTACATGCGCCTGCTCTACGCCCGCGTCGGCACGCAGTACTGCCACCAGTGCGGTCGTCCCGTGGCCTCGCAGACCGCCCAGCAGATGGTCGATCGCGTGCTTGGCCTGCCCGCCGGATCGCGCTTTATGGTGCTGGCCCCGGTGGTCTCCCAGCGCAAGGGCGAGTATAAGGATATCTTTGCCGAGGCGAAGGCCGAGGGTTTTGTGCGCCTCCGCGTGGACGGCGAGATCCACGGGCTGGACGAGGAGATCCGGCTGAACAAGAAGGTCAAGCACAACATCGAGGTGGTCGTCGACCGCCTGGTGATGCCTAGTTCGCAG
>CAISPW010000088.1 GCA_903887465.1 uncultured Oscillochloris sp.
CGCCAAAAACCAACCAAAAAAGATCTTTCGGGGGTGGCAAAGCCACCCCCAAACCCCCGCCGGAGGCGACGTTGCAACCGCCCTGGCGGTCGGGCTCCGAATAGGCGCTATTTGTTGCCCAAATACCTGATATCCACTTCTGATATCTATATACATAATAGTCGCTACTTCACATGAGGTAGCAGAACCTTTCCGCCCGGTGCCATCTCGCGTGCTACCATAGGCGGGGTACACTTCATGCAAATGCTTGGAGCGGATAGCACTATGGAACCATCCTCTGTCTCGCCGCACACGCCCGCCGGAGTTGGCGATAACCGCCTCAAGGTGCTTGAGGCGACGATGAAGCGAAACCAGTACCGCCCGGACGCGCTGATCGAGGTGCTGCATAAGGCCCAGGAGCTGTTTGGCTTCCTCTCGCCCACGCTGCTCATCTCGATTGCGCGCAGCCTCCATCTGCCGCCCAGCCGCGTCTACGGCGTGGCCACCTTCTACCACTTTTTCTCGCTGGCCCCCCAGGGCACACACACCTGCACGATCTGTCTGGGGACCGCCTGCTATGTGAAGGGCGCGGATAGTCTCGTGACCGCTGCCGAGCGGGCCGTCGGCGTGCGCGTCGGGAACACCACGGTCGATGGGAAGCTCTCCCTCACTAGCGCCCGCTGCTTTGGTGCCTGCGGCATTGCCCCCGCCGTGATTGTTGATAATGGTATGATTGGGCACACCGCGCCAGCCGATCTGGCCGCGCGGCTCGTCGCTCTGCTGGCGAGCCCATCAGAGGATTAACACCATATGGATCTTCAAGAGCTTCAGCAGATCGCCAAGCGTGAGCGCGACCGGCGTCGCCGCATTCGTATCCACTGCTGCACCTCCCTGGGCTGTCAGGCGTCCGAGTCGCTGGAGATCAAGCGTCGCCTCGATGCGGCCGTGATCGAGGCGGGCCTCGATGGCGAGGTCGAGGTCGTTGGGGTTGGCTGTATGGGCTTCTGCGGCCAGGGGCCGCTGGTGCTGGTCGAACCCGGCGAGGCGCTCTATGTCCACGTGCGCCCCGAGCACGCGCCGGGCATTGTGGATTCGATCCACGACGGCGCCTGTTCAGCCGAGCGCGGCGATGTCCACCACCCCTTTTTCTCCCGTCAGTATCTGGTCGTGCGCAAGAACGGCGGCAAGATCGACCCCGAGCGGGTTGAGGAGTATATCGCCGCCGGGGGCTACCGCTCGCTCTACCGGGTGATCAGCGAGATGACCCCGTCCGAGGTGATCGACGAGATCACCCGCAGCGGCCTGCGTGGTCGCGGCGGCGCGGGCTACCCCACTGGCCTGAAGTGGTCCACGGTGGCCAAGAGCCGGGGCGACCGCAAGTTTGTCGTCTGCAACGGCGACGAGGGCGACCCCGGTGCCTTCATGGATCGCAGCGTGCTGGAGAGCGACCCGCACCTGGTGCTGGAGGGCATGAGCATCGCGGCCTACGCCGTGGGCGCCGACCAGGGCTACATCTACGTGCGCGGCGAGTACCCCCTGGCCATCCAGCGCCTCCAGAAGGCGATCAGCCAGGCTAAGAAACTCGGCCTGCTCGGCAGCCAGATCTTCGACTCGGCCTTTGACTTTCGTGTGGACATCCGCGTCGGCGCAGGGGCCTTCGTCTGTGGCGAGGAGACCGCCCTGATCGCCAGCATCGAGGGCCGCCGTGGCCAGCCCCGCCCCCGCCCGCCCTACCCGGCTGAGAGCGGCCTGTGGGGCAAGCCGACCCTGATCAATAACGTCGAGACCTTCGCCAACATCGCGACGATTATCGAGCGCGGCCCGGCCTGGTACGCCAGCATCGGCACCGATTCAAGCAAGGGTACCAAGGTTTTTGCCCTGACCGGGAAGATCCGCAACACCGGCCTGATCGAGGTGCCGATGGGCGCAACCCTGCGCGAGATTGTGGAGGAGATCGGCGGGGGTGCCCCCGATGGCGGCACGGTGAAGGCGGTGCAGACCGGCGGCCCCTCCGGCGGCTGTATCCCGGTCAGCCTCTTCGACACCCCCGTAGATTACGAGTCCCTCGCCAAGGTCGGGTCGATCATGGGCTCCGGCGGCATGGTGGTGATGGACGCGGCCACCAATATGGTCGATCTGGCCAAGTTCTACATGGAGTTCTGCATGGATGAGTCCTGCGGTAAATGTGTGCCTTGCCGCGTGGGTACCGTGCAGATTTACCGCTTGCTGCTGAAAATTATCGCCGGCAAGGCCAGCCCCGCCGACACTGCCGCGCTCCGGGAGCTCTGCCAACTCGTGCGCGACACCAGCCTCTGCGGCCTCGGCCAGTCAGCGCCCAACCCGGTACTCAGCACGCTCAAGTATTTCCCCGAGGAGTACGAGGCGCTTGTGCAAAAGGATGAAGGGTGAAGGATGCACGGATGCACGGATGCACGGATGCACGGATGAATCTTGGCATTCATCCGTACATTCTTCATCTTTCATCCTTCATCCTTCATCATTAAAAATATGGCTGCCAAAACACTGAAGATCAACGGCACCATGATCAGCGCCCGCGAGGGCGAGAGCATCCTGGAGGCCGCACGCGACTCCGGCGTCTCCATCCCGACGCTCTGCCACATCGACGGGCTCTCGGATGTGGGCGCATGTCGGCTCTGCCTGGTGGACATCGGCGGTCGGCTGCGGCCCGCCTGCACCACCGCCGTCGCTGAGGGAATGGATATCCAGACCAACACCGAGCGGCTGAAGGCATACCGACGCCAGATCGTCGAGTTGCTCTTCGCCGAGCGCGGCCACGTCTGCGCGGTGTGCGTGGCCAGCGGCCACTGCGAACTACAGGATCTGGCCGTCGCATTGGGCATGGATCACGTGCGCTACGATTACCTGGCGCCCATCTGCGCCGTGGACATCAGCCACGACCGCTTCGGGATCGACCACAACCGCTGTGTGCTCTGCACCCGCTGTGTGCGGGCCTGCGATGAGATCGAGGGAGTCCACACTTGGGATGTCTCCGGGCGCGGCACCTCGGCGCGCCTGATCAGCGACCTGAACCAGCCCTGGGGCGAGGCCGAGAGCTGCACCACCTGCGGCAAATGTCTGCTGGCCTGCCCGACCGGGGCGCTCTTCCGGCGCGGCTCCACCGTGGCCGAGATGGAACACGCCCCCAGTCGGATCGCCCTGATCGTCGAGTCGCGCCGGGTGAGAGGGTAATTCATAATGAGCGATACTCCCAAAATCAAGCTGGCCACCGTCTGGCTAGGCGGCTGCTCGGGCTGCCATATGTCGCTGCTCGATCTGGACGAGTGGCTGTTCGAGTTGGCCGCCCACGTGGATCTCGTGTACAGCCCGATTGCCGACATCAAGGTCTTCCCCGAGGGGGTTGACCTAGCATTGGTGGAGGGTGCCATCGCCAGCGACGAGCATCTGGAGATCATCCACGCGGTGCGGCGCAACAGCAAGCTGCTGGTCTCGCTCGGCGACTGCGCGGTGACCGGGAATGTCACCGCGTTGCGCAACCCGCTGGGCGAGATCGGGCTGACCCTACAGCAGATCTATGTCGATCACGGCGACCCGCGCGGGATCATCCCGGCCGAGGCGGGGATCGTGCCGGTGCTGCTCGATAAGGTGGTGCCCATACACGCCGTGGTGGCGGTGGATTATTTCTTGCCGGGTTGCCCGCCGCCGGCCCCGCGCATCCGCGCACTGCTTGAGTCGCTGCTCGCCGGTCAGCCCCCCGTCGCCGAGGGTGCCGGGATGCTGCGGTTTGGGTGATTCGTCTGCTGGGGCCGCAGGCTCCCAATGATCCAAGGGGTTTTAGGTCGATAGCCCTAAGACATGGTTCGTAGCGACTTTACAGTTCTCCCCCCCCTAGCCCCCCCGCAAGCGGGGGGGGACAACTCATTGGTTCCCCCCCGCTTGCGGGGGGGTTAGGGGGGGTACGTATGCCAAAAGTGTAAAGTAAACTCGGCCTCTCTGAAACCATGTCTAAAGAGGAAAAGAACACCGTATGAGCCAGCGCATTGTGATCGACCCGGTGACCCGCATCGAGGGTCATGCGAAGATAAGCATCTACCTGGACGACGCGGGCGAGGTGAGCGACGCCCGCTTCCACGTGACCGAGTTCCGTGGATTCGAGCGCTTCTGCGAGGGTCGGCCCTTCTGGGAGATGCCGGCGATCACGGCGCGCATCTGCGGGATCTGCCCGATCAGCCACCTGATGGCCTCCGCCAAAGCCGGCGACGGCATTCTGGCGGTAGACATCCCCCCGGCGGCGGAGAAGCTGCGCCGCCTGATGAACCTCGCCCAGATTGTCCAGTCTCACGCCTTGAGCTTCTTCCACCTGAGCGGGCCGGATCTGCTGCTGGGCTTTGACAGCGACCCGGCGCAGCGCAATGTGTTCGGCCTGATCGCCGCTGCCCCCGACCTCGCTCGCGGCGGCATCCGGCTGCGCCAGTTTGGCCAGGAGATCATCGAACACCTCGGCGGGCGCAAGATCCACCCGGCCTGGGCGGTGCCCGGCGGGGTGCGCGCTGGCCTGTCGGACGCATCACGGGTGGCCATTAAGGTGAAGCTGCCCGAGGCGCTCTCCACGGCCAGAGCTGCCATCGGTCACTTCAAGACGATGCTCGACACCTACCGCGACGAGGCGGCCAGCTTCGGCTCCTTCGATAGCTTCTTCCTGGCCCTCGTTGGTGACGACGGCGCGTGGGAACACTACGGCGGAAAGCTGCGGGTGGTGGACTCGTCCGGGGCGATTCTTGAGGATCACGTGGAGGCCGGGCGCTACGCCGAGATCATCGGTGAAGCGGTGGAGCCCTGGAGCTATCTGAAGTTCCCCTACTACAAGCCGCGCGGCTACCCCGGTGGTATGTACCGGGTCGGCCCCCTGGCCCGCATCAATGTCTGCCGGTCCTTCGGCACACCGCAGGCCGACGACGAGCTGATCGAGTTGCGGCAGCGCGGCGGATCGACGATCAAGGCCAGTTTCCTCTACCATTATGCGCGTCTGGTGGAAATCCTCGGTGCTCTAGAGCGCATCGCCCACCTGCTTGACGATCCCGAACTGAACTCCAGGCGGCTGCGTGCCGACGCCGGGGTCAATCGGCTGGAGTCGGTGGGAATCAGCGAGGCTCCGCGCGGCACGCTCATCCACCACTACCACGTGGACGAACACGGCATGATCGTCAGGGTGAACCTGATCATCGCCACCGGCCAGAACAACCTGGCCATGAACCGCACCGTGGCCCAGATCGCCCGCCGCTTCGTGCGCGGCCCCAAGATCGCCGAGGGCATGCTCAACCGGGTTGAGGCCGGCATCCGCGCCTTCGACCCTTGCCTGAGTTGCTCGACCCACGCCTTCGGCCAGATGCCGCTGGAGGTGCGCCTGTTTGGCCCCGACGGGACACTGCTCGATACGGTATCACGGTGATCCGCAACAACCCTTGTGTGCGCAAAGGGCACTTTCGCACACAAATAATTATCGGCTACGGCAGCACCCTGCGCGGGGACGATGCCGCCGGCCCGCGCGTGGCGACGGCGGCGGCGCGCTGGGATCTCGCCTGCGTGTACACCATCGTCGCCCACCAACTCACCCCCGAGCTGGCCGAGCCGCTGGCCCAGGCGCGCTTGGCGATCTTTGTGGATGCCCGCGCGGGCGCGGGCGGGGTACGCCTGCGCCCGCTATCCCCCGCGACCGCACTGTCGTCGCTCGGCATGCATATCGGCGACCCGGCGGCCCTCCTAGCCCTGGCCTTGGCCCTCTATGGCCGAGCGCCCCGCGCCTGGCTGATCACCCTCCCCGCCCACAGCTTCGATCTGGGTGCCGCGCTCTCGCCCCACACCCGCCGCTCCCTGGCCGTCGCCCGGCGGCGCATCCGCCGCCTGCTCAAATACCCAGCATAGAGCAGATCTCCTTACGGTGCTGAGCCACTAGGTCTGAGGTTGCTCAACGGTGAGCTGTAGATGCAGCGCAGAGTGGTCGAGGTCGCCGTGGCCCGTCTCAACTAGGCGCAGATAGCGTGCGGCGGTATCGTCCAGGTGCGGCAGGCTCAGGCCGGCGGCGCGGGCGAGATCCTGGGCCAGCCGCAGATCCTTGAGTTGGGTGGACGCCCTGCCGCCGGGCGTATAGGTGCGGGCGATCATCCGCGACCCGTGGATCTGCAAGATTTGCGAGTCAGCGAAGCCGCCGGTCAGAGCGTACTGGACGAGCGCGGGATCTATGTCGGCGGACTCGGCCAGGGCGATGCCCTCGGCCACCGCCTCAATCGTCAGGCCGACAATCAGCTGGTTAATGATCTTCACGATGTGACCGGCGCCCGGCCCGCCCACCAGCGTCGGCCGACCTAGCGCTTGCAGCACCGGCAGCGCCCGCGTGAAGTCGGCCTCGCTCGCCCCGCACATGATCGCCAGGCTGCCCGCTGCGGCGCCGCCCGGCCCGCCCGAGACCGGCGCGTCCACCCAGCCCACGCCGACCTGTGCCAGACGTGCGGCGTGTTCACGTGAGTGGGCGGGGTTTGAGGTGCCCATATCCACGACCAGTTGCCCGGTGCGCAGGTGCGATGCCAGATTCCTGAGTACCGCGTCTACCGCCGGCGAGTCGGCCAGGGCCAGCAGACAGATCTCGGCCTGTGCGGCATCCTCGGCGCTGGCGTGCAGGCGTACCCCCGGCACGCGGGCCGGATCCATGGGCGTGCGGTTCCATCCGTGTACTGAGAACCCCGCCCGCAGCAGGGTGGCCGCGATCGGCCTGCCCATCAGGCCCAGTCCAAAGATCGCAATGTTACGCATGGCATTCCTCCTAGCAAACGTGCGAATTCAGGGGCGCGCCTCTACGTCTCCGGCAGGGCCGGCAGGCCCAACTGCGGTCGCGGGCCGAACTCCGGCAGCAGCGGCGGGTTCTCCTCCATCAGCCGCAGGGTTTCGGCGATGGCCCGCTCAAGCTGCGGGTCACGACCGGCCACGTAGTCCTGCGGCGCAATCTCGACCTCGATGGTCGGATCGGTGCCGTAGTTCTCGACGCCCCAGCCCACGTCGGGGAACCAGAACGAGTACTCGGGCTGGGTGGTGGTGGCCCCGTCGGCCAGGTGATCGATCGGATTAATGCCGATTACGCCGCCCCAGGTGCGCTTGCCGATCAGCGGCCCCAGGCCCAGCAGCTTGAAGACGTGGCTGAAGATGTCGCCGTCCGAGCCCGCGTTCTCGTTGGTGATCGCCACCACCGGCCCGATTAGCGAGTCAGCCGGGTAGGGGTCGGGCTGGCCCCAGCGCGATACATCGTAGCCGAGGCGGCGGCGGGCCAGCTTCTCGATCAGCAACTGCGAGACGTTGCCGCCCCCGTTGTAGCGTACATCCACCACCAGACCCTCGCGGGTACTCTCGATCAGGTAGCCACGGTGGAACTCGGCGAAGCCCCACGGCCCCATGTTGGGGATGTGCAGGTAGCCCACGCGGCCCCCGGTGGCCGCATGGACAGCGGCCCGATTTGCCTCGACCCAGGTGCGGTAGCGCAGCATGACCTCGGAGCCGAGCGCCTTCACGGTCATCGTGCGCGACTCGCCGCCGTTGGCTGGGGCGATGCGCAGCAGCAGGTCGGCACCGGCCTGGTTCACCAGCATCTCGCCCGGCCCACGGCCCTTGCCCAGGCGGCGCCCGTTGATCGCCAGCAGCGTGTCGCCGATCCCCACGCCCAGGCCAGGCCGCGACAGAGGCGACGACACCCGCTCGTCCCAGACATCGCCGGGCAGTACACGTACGATGCGGAAGCTGTCGCTGGCCTCGTCGTAGTCCAGATCCACGCCGAGGAATCCCTGGCGGTAGGCCGGCGTCGAGCGGTAGTCCCCGCCCATCTCGTAGGCGTGGGAGGTGCCTAGCTCGCCCTGCATCTCCCAGAGCAGGTCGGAGACCTCGCCACGGGTGGTCACACGGTCGATCAGCGGCAGATAGCGCAGGTAGACCGCCTGCCAGTCCACGCCCGACATGTCCGCCGTCCAGAACTGGTCGCGCTGGAGACGCCATGCCTCGCGGTACATCTGGCGCCACTCCTGGGGCGGGTTCAGGTCAACCTTGATCCGACCGAGGTCAACCCAGCCGCTTTTGCGACCGGGGCCACCGTTCTCCTTGGGCTTCTCGCCGGCCTTGATCACCCGCAGGCGTCGGCCGCTGCGGTAAGCCAACAGCTTGCCGTCCTGCGAGATGGTGATGCTGGAGACGCCATCGACGAGCGTTTCGACGCTGCGCTCCGCGAAGTCGTACACCTCCAGACGTCCGGTGTCATCAGCGGGGGAACTGCTCATGGCCCCACGCAGCGCAAAGCTGGTGAAGAGCGCTTTGCCCTTTACGCCGGTCACGCCGCCATAGATGCCGACCGGCACCGGGAAGGCCGCCACACGCTCGGTGATCCCGTCGAGGTCGATCTGGATACCCTTCTGCTCGGGCTTAGCCTCGTCCTTTTGCTCGCCCTCGTCCCCCGGCGCATCGCCTTCCTTCGTATCATTCCCATCCGCGCTCGCGTCTTTCGTCGGCGATTCACGCGGTTCGCGATCCAGACGGCTCGTGTCTTTCGTAACCCCGCCGGTCTCAAAGGGCGAGGCGATATCGGCGCGTAGCGTGATCAGGAAAGGCCGGGCCATGCGCGGGAAGGCCCAGGCGAACTGGGCCTGGTCGCGGATCGGGTCAAAGTCGCGCTTGCCGATAAAGTAGAGGTAGTTGCCCTCGGGATCCCAGGCCGGTCGGGTGTCGGAGAGCAGGGTGCGGGTGGCGTTATGGATGGCACCGCTAGCCACCTCGCAGAGCCGAATGATCTGGGTACGGCGGGTGTCGAAGTAGCTATAGGCCAGCCAGCGGCCATCGGGCGACCATGCGGCACCGCCGATCCGCCCGTGGGGGCTGCGGTCGAGCAAGCGGATCGTGGCCGCCTCCAGGTCGACCAGCAGCAACTCGTGGCGCTGGTTGGTGATCGCGACCAGGTCGGCCTGGGGCGAGGTACAGATGCGCAGGGGCCGACCGATATCCAGGCCGTCGAGGCGGCGCGGCGGGGCCGCTCCGTCCACGGCGTGGATCTCCAGGGACTCCTCGCCACCGGCGTCGCTCAGCAGCAGCAGGCGTCTGCCGTCGTGGAGGTAGTGCGCCATGCGGGTGCGACCGGACTCCTCGCCGTACTGGAGCACCGCCCCGTCCCAGTTGCCCATGGCGAAGGCCCGGCCGCGCACGGTGAGGGCCAGGGAACTGCCGGCGGGGTGCAGGGCGTAGCCTTCCAGGTAAGGCTCCGACGACACGAAGCGGCGCTTGCGCTGGGGCTGCGGGCTATGCAGTTCCACCGGGATGAGACGCCGCTCGCCGCTGGCCGGGTCGAGCAGCCAGAGGTCGGCCCCGGCGTGGTAGACAATCCGCCGCCCATCGCTGGAGGGGTGGCGCACGTAGTAATCGGCGTGGTCGGTGTGGCGGCGCAGATCCTCGCCGGAGGGCAGGCACGAGTAGATATTGCCCACGCCCTCGTGGTCGCTGACAAAGTAGATCCGTGCGCCATTCCAGATCGGCGCAGCCAGGTTACCCTTGAGCGTGATCAGCCGACGCCAGGCTCCGTCGCCCGCCGGGTCAACCCAAAGGTCGCCGGTAAGACCGCCACGGTAGCGCTTCCAGCGGGCCAGGTCGGTGACGTTGCGGGCGATCACTGCGCCGCCCTGGGGGCCGTAACTGATGCTGAGGGCCGGGCCGGTGGGCAGCAGGCGCGGCTCGCCCTCGCTGTGCGGCACGGCGAAGAGTTGGGGCATGCCACCGAAGGGCTGGCCAGATTCGCTTGAGAAGAGGATCTCGGTGCCGTCGGGCGACCAGCCCGCCACCTGGGTGCGCGCGGCGCCGAGGAAGGTGAGCCGCCGCGCGGGGCCGCCGACGGCGGGCATCACATATACCTCGGGGCCGCCCTCGTCGCGCCCGGTGAAGGCGAGCAACTGCCCGTCGGGCGAGAGGGTCGGGCGCAGAGCCTCGCCGGGGTTGGCGGTGAGTCGGCGGGCCATACCGCCAGCCGCGCCCACCACCCACAAGTCGTCCTCGCAAACAAACACCACCGAGTCATCATGGATTGTCGGAAAGCGATAGTATCCCTGGGTCATGACCATACCTTCTGATCACACGTGCGGCGGCGGGAGGTGCGGTGTGCGCGATCCTCCCCCGATTGTATTGTAGCATTATGCTTGTGAATAGGAATTTGGCTCGACCTGCAGGGCGGGGGTTTGGAAGTGGTAAAGCCATCCCCAAAAGATCTTTTTTTGCGCCTGTGCTACACTTGATGAAACACCCGAATGCGGGCCGTCCCCCCGCGCAACCCATCAAAACGCCATGAGCCACAGCTTCGCCTACCCCGGTGCCCTGCATATCCATACCACCTACTCCGACGGCACCGGCACCTTCCCCGAGGTGATCGCCGCCGCCCGCGCCGCCGGGCTGCGCTGGATCATCGTCACCGACCACGATAGCCTGGAGGGCGCGCCCTTCGCCGGGTGGCACGACGACCTGCTGGTGATCGTCGGCCACGAGATCACCCCCGACCGCAACCACTTCCTGGCCTTCAATCTGGGTGAGGTGGTGAACCGCCAGCTCCCGCCCCAGGATTTTGTGGACGAGGTGTACGCCCGTGGAGGTTTCGGTGTGATCGCCCACCCCGACGAGCGTGTGAAGAACAGCTTCAAGGCGATCTACCGCTGGGATGACTGGACGGTGGACGGGCCACGGCAGCGCGAGGGTTGCGCGGTTGGCCTTGAGCTGTGGAACCTGATGAGCGACTGGGGTGAACACCTGACGGCGTACAACAAGGAGTTGAACTTCCTGCTACCGCGCCTGGGGATCAGCGGGCCAAGCCCGGCCACCCTGGCGTGGTGGGATCGCCTAAATATCGCCGGGCGGCGCACCTTCGGCGTGGGCGGGGTCGACGCCCACGCCTTTCAGCAGCGCGTGCCCTGGGGTGAAGTTGAGGTCTTCTCCTACCGCTGGATATTTGGCACCCTGACGAACTATCTGCGGCTTGGTGTGCCCCTAAGTCACGACGCCGCGACGGCGACCCGCCAGGTGTACGCGGCCCTAGCCGACGGGCGGAGCTACCTTGTGAACCGTCTCGATGGCGACGCACCAGCGATTGTGTTTGCGGCCCGGCGCGGTGCCGAGCGCTATGACATTGGTGCCACGGCGTCCCTGGCCGGTGGCCCCCTGCGGATCGATGCGGACGTGGGCGCTGACGCCTACATCCGCCTGATCGCCAACGGCGACGTGATCACCAGCGGGGTGCGCCGCATCCGCCAGAGCGTAGCCGAGGCGGGCGTCTACCGGCTAGAGGGCTACTGGGGCGGCAAAACCTGGCTGATCACCAACCCGATCTATGTGGGTGACTGATCGCAGCGCGTCCGGGTTGCGGAATGAGGTTTGGCTCGTCGCCATATGGCTCCGACCGACTCTCACCTTCCAGCTGATCCTTGCAGAAGACCACGCCGAATGTTTCGCCGTACTCCTTCCAAAAATGGCAATAAATTGCTATAGGGCAGTAGCGCATACGTCACGCGGTCATCCCAGCCGCCCGGCCCGTAAGTAGGGGCGCAGCAGCCCCGGATGAGTCAGGGGTGGGAATACCATAGGTGCTGCTGCGCCCTTACGCATTGCGGACGTGCATCCCTTATCTGCGGACGTGCATCCCTTATCTGCGGACGTGCATCCCTTATCTGCAGACGTGCATCCCTTATCTGCGGACGTGCATCCCTTATCTGCGGACGTGCATCCTTCATCTGCGGACGTGCATCCTTCATCTGCGGACGTGCATCCTTCATCTGCGGACGTGCATCCCTTATCTACGGGCGTGCATCCTTCATCTGCGGACGTGCATCCCTTAGCTGCAATCCCAGGAGCCATACCTATGTCCACCGTTCTCGTCCTCACCGTCGGCGGATCGAGCGCCCCCATCCTGAGCGCCATTCGTGATCACCAGCCTGATTTCGTCGCCTTCATCTACGCCGCCGCCGAGCGTAGTCTGGCCGGGATCGTGCGCGATGTTGGGCTGACCCCGCCTTTTGCGGGAGCAACGTAAAGGCGACAGGGTGATCAAAACGATCCCAGGCGTCGAAGCCACGGCAGAGCTGAACACGGCGCTGGACGTTGCTCCCGCCCTTTGCCGATAGTCTGGGCACGTATTGGTCGGCCATGCTCGCCCTCACCGGGCGTGGCAAGGTCAGTGGTTATGAGCCAGTCTTTGATCTGCTGCGCAACGCCGAACGTCGTGCCGAATGTTCGCACTACGATGATGCCGTGGCGCGACTCTATCGGGCCACCGAGTTGCTCGCACAGACCCGGCTACGCCTTCAGTATGGCCTGAACACGAGTGACTTGGCTACGGCAAAGCTGCCTGAGCCGCTGCGCGAACCTTACGCCGCCCGCTGCGACCCCGATGGCACGCTGCGCCTGGGACTTCAGGCCGCCTACGGATTGCTGAGCGATCTCGGCGATCCTCTCGGTACGGCCTTTATCTCGGTGAGCGGCCCGTTGAATAACGCCCTCGTTCGGCGTAACCATTCCATTCTTGCTCACGGCAGCGCCCCGGTTGGCCAGACCGAATACCACGCCCTGCACACCCAGCTACGCGCCCTGATTGACGCTGCCCGCTCGACGATCAAGCTCGGTCGTGAGCCAGCCCAGTTCCCTACGCTCACGGAGATTGCCCCATGATCCTGCTCAACTACGCGCATCCCCTTACCGCCGATCAGCGTGCCCAGGTTGTCGCCCTGCTGGGCGTGGCTCCCGAGGTGCGCGAGGTGCCCACGCACGTTGATCGCAGCCTGCCGATGATGGAAGCTCGACCGGCTGGGGCGCTCGCTCCTACATCTCGTGGAGATCGGGCAGGATTTATACGCCCGTGGTGTGGGATTTACGAACTTGCAGGAGCAGATGCATACTACCCCAACGGTACCACCGAATCTGCTTTTGTTCGCGGTCAGTTTTGGCGAAGGTAGTGTACCCGCGATGGGACAATTATTAAAAGATCCGCATTGCGACAGCCCTGAACTGCATCGCTAAGGCTATGTATATCGAGCCTTGCTGTGGTATAATGAATGCTCACAAAGACACTTCTGAATTACACAATGCACGTGCGTTTACTCGTAAAAAAAGGCTGACGGCCAACACCGTAGGGGGCCGGGGTGAACAACGGGTCAACCAAACAACTGATTCGAATTCTGCTGGTCGATAACTACCAGTTGGTGCGCCTGGGACTGCGGGTTCTGATCGAACAGCAGCCGAGGTTCAAGGTTGTTGGCGAGACCGGATCGTGTGCCGAGACCCTAGAGTGCGCGGTGCTCGCGCAGCCGGACGTAATCGTGCTTGACCTTGACCTGGGGGATGAGAGCGGACTCGATCTGATCACCGTCCTGCGCAGCAAGGTCCCCAAGGCGAACATCCTTGTGCTCACCGGGCTGCGCGATACCTCCCAGCACCACCAGGCCGTGATGCAAGGTGCCATCGGCCTGGTGTTCAAGGCGCAGCCCTTCGAGACGCTGATCCAGGCGATCGAGCGGGTGTATATGAATGAGGCATGGCTCGACCCTCTCCTAGTGGCCAGCGTAGTCGGCGAGCTGTCGCGCACCCGCGAGGCGCCGAGCGTTGATCCCGAACTGGCAAAGATCGTATCGCTCACCAAGCGCGAACACGCAGTGATCGCGCTCGTCTGCGAGGGTTTACAGAACCGCGCCATCGCCCAGCGCCTGTCGCTCAGTGAGACCACCGTGCGCCATCACCTGACCTCGATCTTCGCCAAGCTGGAGGTCGATCACCGCCTCGAGTTGGTGATCTACGCTTTCCGCAACGGGCTGGCGGCGCTATAGTCTAGGTTATAGTGCATCCCGGCGATGATTGGGAGGCACAAATGGGCCAACTAGCCATGCCTATAGAGCCTAGCTAGTGGCGAAAAGTTGTACACAAGTATCAGAAATACATAGGCGCATGCGGTAGTGCAGATTACATCGTTTTTTAGTATGATAGATACCATTGATGGTTAGACTCTCCATGGCAGCCGAAGCGAGGTGTTGGGGTTTCCCATGGCAGCCGAAGCGAGGTGTTACTGCATCTGAGTACGTCACTAAAAAACTATGCACTCTCATACCACAAACCTTGCCCATCTCTACTTGCCGCTGCTGACCGACCCCCAGCCAGTGGTGCGTCGTCAGGCATGCGCCTTGCTGCTCGCCACCTATGGTGAGCACGGGCTGACCCTGCTACGCCGCATGCTTAACGAGGACGACCGTGAGTTAGACCGACAGACCCGCATGGCGCTCCAGCACATTGCTGAACTGACTGACCTACAGGTTCACCTCCAGCCCTTTAGCGGCATGCATATCGAGTGCCTCGGGCGCACGCGCATCTTCGTCGGCAACCGCGAGATATCGCTTGATACCTGGGTGCGCCAAGAGCATGGGACAGTCGGCTGGCAGAAGGTGCAGGGCGTGCTGGCCTATCTGCTGCACTGCGGTCGGCGCGGGGCGACCCGAGCTGCGCTTGAGGCGGCAATTTGGGGCAACGCCGCGCCAACGACGATCGGACGCACGCTACAGGCTTTGCGCCGGCTGATCACCGATTTGCTCGGCGAGGCGGCGGCGACCAAGGCGCTGACGATTACGGACAGGTTCTGCCTGTTCAGCCCAGAGGTGTACCACTCGGATATGCAGGCATTCGAGCAGACCTTTAACTTAGCCTGCCATACCGAGGACGGCCATGGGCTGGCGGCGGCAGCGGCGCTCTACCGTCAGGCGCTGCGATTCTACGGTGGCCCGTATATGATTGACATTACTCAGGGTGCGACTTGGGCTATGGCCCGGCGCGATCATCTGCGCAGCAGCTTTCTGATCGCCGCCGAGCGGGTAGCCGAACATGCCTATAGTCAGCAGCGCTACCATGAGTGCGTCGCCGTGTGTACCCAGATCTTCGATGCCGATGAGACCGCCGACGAACTCGTCGCATGGCTGCTGCGGGCCTACAGGCAGATGGGGCAGAGTTGCGCTCTCGAACACACCTACCGTCGCTACCTGCGCGCCAATGCGCTCGATGAGGGCTGCCCCGACGCGCGCGAGGATATGGTTGTACTCACCTACCAAAAGATGCGTACGGTGGTTGCGGTGTAGGTGGCCGGGCATGCCGTAAAAAAAAAGAGGCGAACGGCAATCTTTGCCGTTCGCCTCTTTTTCGATCTAGAGGGACACGCCCTCCTCGAACTCCTCCCAAAACCTGGCAGCTTCACTACTCGGGCGTAAAGTCTACCATGATCGTTTCCCCGGCGGCCCTGTCGATGCGGAAGGTAAGTGTCTGGCCCTCCTGCCGCGCTGGCACCGGTGTGGCGGCGACCAGTGTGGCACCCGCCGGGAGCTGCATGCGTATGGTGTAGGGGAGGTTGCCGCGTGCGGGTTGCTTCTGGACGGTGAGTTGGTAGTGCCAGACGCCGGCCTTCTGGGTGAGTACGTTGGCTGGCAGGGCGTAGTGCGCGTAGGTCTCGTGAGTGCCGCCCAGGGGGATGGCCAGGAAGACGCTCAGGATGGTAGTGCCCGCCTCGCCCGTCTGGACGGAGATCTCGCCGGGGTCAGGGGACTCGTCCCACGTCCACTCGGCGGGGATGGGCCGGGCGGGCGCGTCGATCAACTCGCTGCCGCCAGGGATTAGAATTCGCAGGTAGTCCTGATAGCAATTGACCATCCAGGTTTCATAGGTTTTTCCTGCCCGCGCGAGCGCGTCCAGCTCGTTGCAGGTCTCAGGCCCGCTAATGCGGTGGGTGTAGGTGATGCTCAGGGTCGCGGTGGGAGCCTGCAGGTCGCTCAGATCCACGGTGTAGAGGACGCGCTGATCGATGTTCGTGCTGACTTTGTCGTAGCCGATGTTCGAGTCGACGACCATCAGGTAGTCGTTGGCCCCCGGACGTAGGGCGCCATCCCAGCCGCGCCGGGCCAGAACCGCCGCGACCGCCGGGTCGGCGACGGTGATCAGGATGTGGCGCTCGTCGAGGGCGCGCTGGACGGCCCGCCCGAGGGCCAGCAGATCCAGGCCCGCCGGCCGGTCAACGATACGGTCGAGTAGCGCAACGGATAGCGGACCGATGAAGGACTCGCTGCTCTGGCCCCAGTAGCGGTCATACTGGGTGAGCATGTATTGCCTTAGGTTGGCTGACGAGACCGGCACGGGGCTGCCGACGACAGTGAGCGGGCCGGTCGCACCGAGGATGAGTTGGAGTGCGGTCGGGTCAAAGATGATCACGTCGGTGATGGTGCGACCAGTCCCCAGTTGATAGAGTTCGGTCATGGCATGGGCCGAGGTTGGAACGTCCGGCGACCAGTTGGCGTCGCGGAAGAGCCACATCTCGCTGTTCATATAGCGCAGCAGCGGTGCCGGCGGATCTGGGTAAATTTGGTTCTTGATATCGTCGATGTATGCTGTGTCACGCAGGTCGTTGAGCTGCAGATGGCCGTAGTCCATGGTCAGCACGCCGATGCTGCTGAGGAATCCGCCGGTCGCGCGCAGTTCGTCGGGGCTCTGTGCGACCACCATATACTGCCGTGGGTGGTCTGTGCCGAGTAGCACGGGGAGGATCAGGGCCAGTTCGATGCCGTCGCGGGCCTGGGCGAGCGCGCTGCCGAGCTGATCGAGGCCCGGGCGCATGCCTGACGGGAGCGCCTCGCGCGGTGCGCGGTCGAGTGCCTCGCTCGCCTGCGCGATCTCCGCCTGCGCGGACACAAGCTGGGGATGGGCATCGGCCAGTTGTGTGACGAAGGTTTCCGCTGACACGCCGCTGAGGCTCCCGCCTTCGGCGAGTGGTGCCAGGGCCGAACCGACGTGGCCAACGGCGATGACGATACTGGCAACCGACTCGATCAGCGGAGCCAGCGCCCCGACGGGACGCAGCTGATCGAGCGTGGATGGTGATAGGTTGGGACGGACGCTCGCCCATGTGGCAGATGCGCGCCCGACGGTTGCGCGCACTGTGGCGAGCCGTGGTTGCGCCGCCGCGAGCTGCGTGATCATGGCCGAGTCCAGGCTGCGCACATCCTGGATGACCGGCGCGAGCGGCGCGATGACCGCAAGCAGATCATCGGCGGCGCCGGTGAGATCAACCGCCGTATCAAGCAGTGGCCCGGCGGAGGCCATGTCCTGGCCGTAGATCGGCACCCAGCCGAGGTGCGGCGTAAGCGACAGCAGAGGCTGGGCCTCGGCCTGTAGGGCGAGGGTGTCGGCGCGCGCGCGCGCGAGCAGCGGGCCAAGCTTGGCAAGTACGGCGTCGGGCCGCACGTCGGCGAGTGCTTTCAGCGCCTGGACATCGGCGCGCAGTGGCTGCGTGGCGGCGTAGACCCGCCAGCCTTTGTAGCCCAGCAGGGCCAGCGCGGCCAGGGCGAGCAGGGCGATGGCGCGCACGATGGGCCGGGCGAGATGCCTACGTGTGGCCGGGGGGCGAACTAATGCCTCAGTCGGTTGTGTCATTAGCACCCCAGGGGATTCACGCCATAGCGCAGGGCATAGAAGCTGAGCTTGATGAATTCGCTGACCACAGACCTGCGGCTCTGCGGATCCTCCCACCAATGGTCTGGGCCGTTGCCCGGGGGGCGAGTGTAGAAGATCGTGATGTCGCTACCGTCCAGCTGCTGCTTAAACACGCACATTGCGCGACGGCTGTGGTACCAACTGGTGATGAGCAGAATACGCCGGATGCCGCGCTGCTTGGCGTTGGCAATCACCGCATCAGCATCTTGCCAGGTGTTCTGCGAGGGCAGGAACGTGACGGCCGTGGGCGGCACGTGGTGTGCGCCGAAGAAAGCGAGGGCTGAGGCTTTGGCCGAAGGGTAACCGGTGTGCCAAAGCTCGGGGGCTTGGCCTTGTTGGAAGAGTTCTGCTCCATAGATCGTGCGCTCCTTCCCCCCGCCAAGAACGACAATCACCTCTGCGGATTGTTGATTGGACGACGGGTAGGCCAGCCAGTCGCCAAATGCACCAAGCCAACCCTGGGAGGTAAGCGTAAGCGATACGAGAATCATCAGTCCGTACACCCAGGTTCTGCGGTGTGGCAACAGGCACCGGCGAGTGTTTGATAGCGGCGCGATGAGTGTTGCCCTTTTGGTGGTATGCGCGTGAGTGGAATACGGTATTGCTCGCCGGATTCCAGATCATGTTCCGCGCAAGGCCAGCACAACACCAACTGTGCGAATGATGATGATCATGTCAAGGATGAACGAGCGATGTTTAATATAGTATAGATCGTATTTGAGCTTGACCAGCGCATCTTCGACGTTGCTCCCATAGCGATAGCGAACCTGAGCCCATCCGGTTAGGCCAGGCTTTACGTTCAGGCGGGCGCGGTAGAACGGGATCTGCTGCTCGAGCTGGGCGACAAACTGGGGGCGCTCGGGTCGCGGGCCGACGATGCTCATATCGCCTTGGAAGATATTCATGAATTGTGGTAGCTCATCGATACGGGTTCGCCGCATGAACTTGCCCACCCTGGTGATCCGCGAGTCGTTTTTCTCTGCCCATTTGGCATGCCCCGCCTTCTCAGCGTTTGTGATCATCGAGCGAAATTTGTAAACATAGAACGGCCTGCCGAACATACCGCTGCGCTCCTGGCGATAGAAGATCGGACCCGGGTTATCAAGGTAGATCGCTAGGGCGATAAACGGCAACAGTACTACCAGGATGAGCATCCCGACCGCCCCGACGCTCAGGTCTAGCAAGCGCTTGCTGATCCGATAGGCGGTGGGGAAGTGGCTGTTCGAGGTGTTGAAAAACCAGTTCGGCCCGAGATACTCGACCGGCACCTGGCCCAGGGCTTCCTCATAGATGCGCGACATCGACTTGATCTCGATCCCCTGCTCGTGGCAATAGGTCAGAGTCTGAAACAGTTCACCCTTAATAGCGCCCGTCAACGCGATGATCACTTCGTCAACACGATGCTCCTTGACGATCGCTGGCAGCGCGCAGTAGCCCCCCAGGACTTTCAGGTCGGCGACATAGGAGCCGTGCAGCTGCGGATCTTCATCGACGAAGCCGATGTACTCATACTCGCGGATCAGGTTCTTGGTTTCGTGCGTCAGGGCGAACCCAATGACACCGGCACCAACAATGACGGCGCGCCGACGCAGGAGCGAGCTAGTGAAGAACTGAACATAGCTCATGCGCCAGATGATCAGCATCGGCAGCCCGGTGAGCAAGATCAAGGCGGGGAGCAGGCGGGGAGGACTGCTCAGTTCGAACATGCCGACATGATCTGCGATGACGCCCTGCCCGGCAACGATTGGCCGGTCGAAGAGGAAGAACAGAAAGAGATAGATCACGCCAGTCAGCAACGACGTCGCAACGAGCCGGACAATAACGCGGGTGCGATCATCGGCCACCGAGATCTCATATACGTTGGCGATCACCAGTAGCAAGAGCCAGATGCCGAGCAACAGGAAAATCCAGAGCATATTGGTTCTTCATGTACCGTGGCGAGCCACGAGTGGCTCAATTGGTGATCAGACAAACAATGCGTTCATCCAGAATGCAACGCCGGTGGCGGCGGCGCACATCGAGACATCGCCTAGAACGAGCAGTAGCCGTCGCTCGGAGAAGGGCAGGTTGAGCTTGTAGTGCGAGATCGTGATGTGGAATGTGCGCTGAAGTGCGATGTGGAATGTCCGCTGAAGTGCGATGTGGTTCATCTGAGCGCTCCCTGCTTCAAGTGCCAGTATAGTGGTAGTACCCTTCGCTGCTATGACTATACCAACCCCCTAGGATTACGTTGAAGGTGTACGTAAATTCCTTTTCATCTTCAGCACGGCCATATGAATAACACATCATCAAGGGTGGCAATGTCGAGCAGGGTGTCAGCAATTCAACTGGCGATCAGCCAAACAATGCGTTCAGCCAGATCGCAATGCCAGTGGCGGCAACGCCCATCGCGATATCGCCCAGAACCAGCAGCATCCGCCGCTCGGAGATGGGCAAGTGTGAGGTAGCGACGCGGGAGGTTCGCTGAGTCCCGATGTTATCCATATGAGCGCTCCTTAAGCAACGGCGAAGGGGAGGCATCTATCCCGGCCCGTTGGTAGTCCCTTCGCGAGAAGGTCACCACCCAGTTACTCCGAGCAGTCTCCGGCGCACCAACTGGTAGATGTAACCGGCGGTAAATGACGGAAGAATCGTGTACAGAACGATGCTGCAGTGAAGCCAGCGCTCAAAGAGGGACGGCATCTGATCCTTTGGGCCGCGCCAGATCTCTTCGGTAAAGGCAGTCTGCGTCTGCACCACCAGCCGCAGGCTCTCGCCCATGGGGACGAGCGCGCCGATCATGCCAGCCTCTAAGGTTCGCATTCTGCCGCCGAGGAAGACCCTGTCGAGCAGCAGCAGCAGCCCACCGATAACGGTGCCATAGATCGGTAGTTTTGGACGTAGCGGCGTTTGTTTGGGATGTAGCGACATGCTGCGCAACCGACCGCGCCCGTATCGGAAGTACTGTGTCCGAAGACCTTTCCACGTGCTACGCGGGTAATACCATGCCTTAATTTTTGAACTTACGTGAATCCGGTTCGGCCCTAGGCGACCCAGGCGCAAGTTAAGCTCCGCATCCTGATTGACCACCTGATCGAGGTCAAAGACCGATCTGATCTGGACGTGGTTCTGTTGCGCATCAATCCACAGGGTTGGGCGGATCTGGTCGCTCGCCAGCCGCTCCAGGTCGCGCCTCCAGAAGCATCCTAGCCAAACACTATCACTTGGGCCGTCGTAGGCGGACGCACGATGCTTGCTGCCACCCGCCGCCAAGATGCTACGTGCGGCAATGGCTGTGCCTGCCTGAAACGGTGTTTCGGCGACAAAGCGCATACACCCCCCGGTGTTCAGCGCCTGTGTGTGAAGCAGCGCATCGACACACTGTTCGATATAATCTGAAGCGTACGCAGCGTGCGCGTCGGCACGAATCAGCACATCGCCACGCATCTGTGAGATACCGATGTTGAGGGCCGCCGACTGGATCTTCATTGGGTTGCGCAGCAGCCGTACCCTTGGATCTACGGCGCAGACTCGCTCTACGAGCGCGCACGTCTCGTCTAGGCTGCCACCATCGACAACCAGCACCTCCAATAGACCGGTGTACCGCGTCTGTAGGAAATTGTCCAGTAACGCTATGATATGCGCCGCCTCGTTGTAAGTGGGGATGACAACCGAGATCGCTGGTTGCTTATGCAGCGGCCCACGGTCAGGCTGTGCGGTCGTATCAAAGAATTTGGGAGGTACCTGTTCTGTGCGGATGTTGCCGTTCATACGGGTGCCTCTGGTGTACAGTTGGTAGTCAGATGCCCGAATAAGACCATGCCACCGTTCGCTCCACGTATGCCAATGATCCGTGACCGCAGACAAAACTCCAGGGCGCTACCGGATCCCCCTCCACCGCCCGCCCGCCCTCATACGCCGTCTTGCTGCCTGAGCGCCATCCACGCATCAATCGGCATCCCCTGCGTCCCTACGACCATTGTATTTGGCGGCACACTACGGCGCACGACAGAACCAGCGGCGATCACCGAACCCCTGCCGATGGTCACTCCTGGCAAGATCGTACACCGGGCACCGATCCAGACACCGTCTTCAATCGTCACGGGCAGCGTGATATATTTGCCGTCCCGGCGACTCTCGGGGCCGATCTCGTGGGTGCCCGTCATAATCATAACTTCGGGGCCAATGCCAACCCCATCGCCAATCACGATGGAGGCATTTAGCTCGAAGTAACTTTCGGTGTTAATCGTACTATAGCATCCAATCTTAAGTCGTTTGTAGAAATTACCAGAACCGATTATTTTCGGTGTACCCAGAAATTTCGATCCACGCCCGATCTCGAAGCCAATCACACGCAAAACGCTGGCTCGTAACTCGGAAAACGTGAATTGCGGTATAAAGGCAAGCAGCCATCTGGCCAGTAAGATCCTGAGAGGTATGTTTGAGATCTGTCTCCAGATCCGATATAGCTTGGTGTAGATGACGCCGTGCTGTCGCTTCCCTTTGTGTGAGGTGGCACCTGCGCTGCTCATAGAAGTAACCTTTCGAGGAGAAGTCTTCACTTCACTTCGCTGAGTTTTGGTGCAAAACCTAGCAACATGCCAGACAACGTCCAGTTTTGCGCCGACCGGCGGCCCAAGGATTTAGTCTAGATTGGCCAGGAACTTCAGCAGTTGTGTGGATACCACCTTTCGCCCAGCCTCATTCAGATGTCCACCATCATCGGTGTAGTCGATAATCAGACACGGGGCGGTCTGATTATTGACCGAGACAGTGCAGATCTTGCCGTCCAGGTAGGTCGACTCAATTGCCGCCAGGTCAAAGATCCGCCCTGTGTCTGCGTACTCGCGACGCAAGAGTTCGTTGAACTGATGCCGTCTCAGGTGGTCAATCGGCTCTTCGCTACGCCCGATCAGGTTTTTGATCATGACTTTGAATCCCTGCCTAGCGGCCGTCAGCGGTGCCGTGACATGGACGAAGGTGGTCTGTGGGTAGGCGCTGCTGAGATCGGCCATCGTCTGCTTATAGGCCGCAAACAACTGATCCACGTCCGTGTTCTGGCCGAAATCGACGTAGCAGAACTTGAAGAACGCAATGTCGGCCCGGCCACCGATCCCAGCACGAACCTGGCGATCAAAGGCGCTCAGCTTGGATAGCGGGTCGGTGTTCTGGCCGACGACGGTGTGGATGATCGCTGGCCCCTGGCCGCTGGCGAGACTCTCAGCCTGCCTAATCGTCAGCGTCGGGCCCGGATGCGCCTTCAGGGTCTCCTCAATACCCTGAATGATATTCCCCCCTACTGATTGGTGGCCGAAGAAGATCGTCTTGGCGGCGAGTTTATTCAGCTCCATGGCAGAAACCTCCTCGGTAGAGCGGGGCTGGGAGCAGCCGACGCAGATGAGACTTGCCAGCATAAGGAGGGCCATCGGGGCAGAGCGGCGAACCCGAACCTGTAAGATTTGAGTATACGCCCAAGAAGATAGTGTGTGTGAATTCATGTTGTGTTCTCACTGTGAAATGGGGTTCTCCAGGATTTCCCGGAGTGTGTACTAAATCTTGTACATTTTTGTTTAGCCATTCCTGACTGGGAAGCCAAATACCGTAGTTGGACACTCAAGGTTGGCACTAGATGTAGCGTCCAGGCTGGACTCCCTAGTCCTTGGTTACCACGCGCATCTTGACGGGCCAGAGTGGCATGGAGACCATGTCCAGGGCCACGGCGGCGGTGATGTGCTGCACGTCGCGGGCGAATAGCTTTTCGGAAGTTCGTACCAGGTTTGCTGAGGCGAGGATACGAGAACGCGAAGCTATCGCATCCTCGTATCCTCGCCTCAGACGATCAGATAAAGAATCTAGTAAGGTATAGCAATCCTACATAGGTTGTGAAGAGGAGTCGAGCCTTTAGGCGGCACGCTCCGGCTAAAGCCTCGACTCCATGCGACAACTCTCATAGGATTGCTATAACAGCGCAGAAGCCACCCTGTCGCCTTACGCGCCCGGCCCGTAAACGGGCGGGCTAGGTCAACGAAGGCCGCTGAAGCGGCCTGTCTGAGGTCGCTTCAGCGACCTTCGTTGATCGCAGCCGGGGGCCGGCGGGCGTTGCCGCACAGGGCAAGTTTTGTGCTATTGCGTTATGTGCTTCTCTGCCGGAAGGCTTCACGCGGGTACCGGAAGGCTTCACGCGGGTACCGGAAGGCTTCACGCGGGTACCGGAAGGCTTCACGCGGGTACCGGAAGGCTTCACGCGGGTACCGGAAGGCTTCACGCGGGTACC
>CAISPW010000089.1 GCA_903887465.1 uncultured Oscillochloris sp.
GCGGGAGGAGACCGTCCTGCGCTGCCTCATCGCGGTGTTTGTCGCCATCGGTGGCGTACCCTGGGTCGTTACCACCGACAACATGAAGACCGTCACGATTGGGCGCGACCCGGAGAATCAGCCGATCTGGCACCCCGCTTTCGCCGCCTGCGCGGCAGAGTTCCACTTCCTCCCCAATGCCTGTGCCTTCGCGGCAGGCAACCAGAAAGGTGCGGTCGAGAGTCTCGTCAAGTTCGTCAAACAGAACTTTCTGGTGGGACGCACCTTCCGCGATGATGCCCATCTGGCGGAAGACTGTGACACGTGGCTGTATCGGGTCAATGTGGTGCGACCCTCCGACGCCACGGAATGCCCGCCCGCCGAGCGGCTAGCCGCCGAGCAGGCCAAATTTAGCCCACTCCCCGCCGTCGCCGCCGACTACGGCTTCTGCGAGACGGTAAAGGTCTCGCGGGAGAGTCTGGTGTCCATCGCGACCAATCGCTACTCGGTGCCCGCCTCCTTGGTGGGGCGACTCCTGACCGCCCGTATCCACGCGACCCGGATTGCCCTCTATGACCGCGACACCCTCGTCGCTACCCATCCCCGTCACACCGGGCGGAACGCGCGTGTCGTCATTCCTGAGCATTACGAGGCGGTGTTTGCCCATAAGCCCCGTGCACGTGTGATGGTCTACCGTGATTGGCTGGTGCAGTTGGCCCCGGTCGCGACCGACTATATCAGCCAGCTCTGCCGCAAGCGCTACGCCGAGATGGAGCCGCAGATGCTGGCGCTCTACCAGCTTGCCCAGCAGGTCGGCGTGGCCGAGTTCCTGGCGGCCATGGAGCTGGCCCACGACCACCAGACCTATGGGGCCGAGTATGTGCAGGCCATCCTGGCCCAGCCCCGCGTGCGCCCTCCCATCGGCAGCGACCCGACCACGCACCTGCCGATGGCACTCCAGGTGCCGCAGCCGGAGGTTGAGCGGGACTTGTCGCAGTATGAGCAGTATGTGTCCAATTGTGCGGGGACGCTCGGCGGTGGCCAATGAGCATCATCACGGCGGTGGAGCAGAAGCTGACCCACCTCAAGCTCGGTCGGCTGCGTGAGGTGGTGGCCAGTGCGATTGCGCAGGCCGAGGAGCATCAGCTCGGGTACGGCGAGTTTCTCGACGAGTTGCTGGCGGAGGAGCTGTTGGGTCGCCAGGAGCACCAGATTCAGCGGAAGCTCAAACAGGCCGGGTTTCCCTACGCGGCGACGTTGGAGCAGTTCGATTGGCAAGCCCGACCGGAGCTCAAGCGGGCGGTGATGATGCGCTATTTCGACAGTGCCTTTGTCGAGAAGGCCGGCGCACTGATCCTGATCGGGCCGAGCGGCCTCGGGAAAACCCATCTGGCAACCGCCGTTGGCACGCGGATGGCCCAACTGGGCTACAGCGTGCGCTTTCTGACCGCGCAGCACCTGGCGAATCAGGTGCTGGGGGCCGCGAACCGGGCGGCAGTATCCACGATACTGCAACCGCTGATCCGCTGTCAGGTGCTGATTCTGGACGAGTTCGGCTATCTGCCGAGCGATCCGCAGTTCGGGTCCGTGCTGTATGAACTGGTGAGCGGTCGATACGGCAAAGGCGCGACGGTGATCACCTCGAATAAGAGCCTGACGACGTGGGGCGACGTGTGCGGCGGCGACACGGCGCTGATGATGGCGATTCTTGACCGACTGCTGCACTATGGCGAGGTGTTTTACCTGCGGGGAGCCTCATACCGGCTGCGGGGGAGAGAGCCGGTTCAGCTCGTCCCAACCAGCACGAACGGAGCGGGGAGCCACCCGACATCGGGGCCAACGGCGGCTCCGGTGTTGGGTAACATTTCGGCCCCGGAAGGGGGTGAATAATGGCACAAAAAACGCCGTGCGTGTATGACCATTGGCTGCCCGTCCCGACGGGGACTGCGCCGGAGATCCGGCTCGACAGCCCGGCGTGGTTTGCCTGGCGGGAAGCCGCGACGACGACGCGGTTCGCGTACCCGATCTATGACCCGCGCTGCGGGTACATCGTCGGCGTGATGACCGTGCGCAAAGAGTCACGACAGCGCGGGGGGTGGTATTGGACTGCCTATCGGCGCGTGGGCACGAAGCTACGCAAATACTATCTGGGCCGATCCGCGACCGTGACGCGGGCGCGCCTGACGGCCATCGCGGCGCACATACTCACGGAGGCATCCCCACCGACCACTGATTCCGCACCAGAAATGCCGCGTTCTTGACCGACGCCGGTGCTGATTTTGAAACTATAAAAGCGCCGATTTGACAACTATAAATTACAGGAAGGAGCCTTGGTATGAGTACTATTCTGGCTCGATGCATTGGCCTTGCGGGCCAACCCCATATCTCGAAGGACAAGGCGATCTTGTACCTCCACCGCAAAGGCAAGATCCGCCGTTGTGAGGCACAGGTTGCGGTGCTGGACTACTTCGGAATACAGCGCGAGGAGATGAGCGAACTTCTGGGCATCGCAGTCCAGACGGTCGATAAGTACTGGACGCGGCTCTACGCCACCACCGGCCGGCAAGGTCGAGAGGCCGTACGGGCCTGGGTCGAAGAGATGCTCGCTCAAGCGATCGCTGAGGATTCAGCCGGCGCGACACAGTGAGCATTGCCGTATCCACACCTTGCACAGCGCCTCTCATTGCCTGTCATATGTGCTGTCTAGAGGTGCGTCCGCGTTTTTGTCCGAGATTTTGTCCAGTTCACACGAGCCATGCACACCCCTAGACTACCTTCAGGCACCCTTTTCTGCTGTAGGAATAGGAATGACTGCTCCGCTCGCGTGGATCTCACAGTCGCTGCTGCTCCTGTTCGTGGCGAGTGCGCTCACAGGATGCGGCTCAGTCGTGACCTACGCCGATGTCCAGCAGACGGCGCAGGTCGGCGGCTGCTGGCCCAATCGGCCGGCCTACCCGACGCCGCCCCCGGTCACCGTCACCCCCGCCGTCCCGCTGCCCCCAACCCCGGTCGGCACCGCCTGGCCGACCGGCGTGCCCTCGCCGACGCGCCTGCCGACCACCACGCCCTACCCGCGCTGCCCGGCGGCCCCCGGCGAGACCCTGGCCCCTTGGCCGACGCCGGTGCCGGCCCCGCCACACTACCCGACGATGGAAGAGACCCGCGCCGGCGGCGGCAGCGGCCTGAAGACCACCATCCAGCTCCCTGAGGTCATCCTCACCACCGATATCGCCGTCCACCCGACCGAGGGCTGGCCGGCGGTTGCCGCCGTCGCTTGGTCGGCCAACGCCAACCCCGAGCGGGCCTATGTCATCGTCTACAACCCGCACACGCGCAGCTGGACGCCCGCCCACCAGGTCGATATCGGCCCGACCGCGCTCGGGCGCTACACGCGCACCGTCGAGGTGGCGATCACGGGCGACGGGATCGTCCACGCCGTCTGGGGCATGAGCGACCCCGACTTCTCCGACAACGACCCGCCCGCGCGGGTCTGGGCGGCGGAGAGCCGCGACTATGGACTCACCTGGAGCGCGCCGCAGGTCGTCGGCGACGACTGCCGGAAGGTCAATGGCCTGGCCGCGACCCTCGACGGCTGGCTGGTGACGGGCCTCGTCTGCAATGTGGGCGCCTCGCAGGTGCAGCCGGCGATCGCCACCCGCAGCCCGGATGGCGTCTGGACGCTGGAGCGGCTGCCCGGCGCGATCTGGTACTTCAGCGACGGGGCCGTCGCCATCGCCGACGACGGCGGGGCCAGCCGGGCCACCGTGTTCTTCCTCACCGGCCCGAATGGGCAGGTGGTCGCCCCGCCGCGCGTGCTGCGCTTCGCCAAGACCCTGGGCAGCGCCGACCCCTGGCAGCTGGACACGCAGGATGTGACCATCCCCAGCGTGGACCCGGGGCCGCGCGGCTGGCATGCCCGCGCCCTGGTCTATCGCCCGACCGGGGCGACCCAGGATGTCGTCACCTTCATGTTCTCCGACGCCAGCGCCTGGAATGTGTATGCGATCACCTCGTTCGATGCCGGACGCAGCTGGCGCGCCCCCGAGCTGGTTGCCGCCCCGGCCGGCACGGAGCGCATCGCCTTCGCGGCCCCGGCCTACGACGTGGCGACCAACCGCCTGCTGGCGATCTGGACCTGCTGCGTCGAGGGCGGCTGGAACGATGCTGCGCCGAGCACGCACTATCTGCGCTGGTCGACGCCCGGCAGCGGCGTCTGGCACGACCCCACGCCCGGCCAGCGCGTGCCGCTCATCCTCGGGGCGCGGGCGGTGGGCGAGACCGTGACCGCCCAGGCCCGCAACGCGCGCAGCGCCTGGGTGGCCTGGGTCGAGGGCGGCAAGGCCGTCGAGGTGCGCGCGTTTGACTTCACCACCGTGCTGCCACGCCCGTAGGAGGGCCTCATGCGCAATCCGCTCACCATCATTGGTGCCGCGCTCCTCACCCTGCTGGTCCTGGGCTGCGGCGCGGCCGGCGTGCTGGAGACCAGCGGCGCGCCGCGCTGGGCTTGCCCGATCCCGACGCCGCTGCCCTGGGGTACCGCCGGGCCGGTCAAGGAGGTCATCACCCACACCCGCCCGATCACCGACGGCGGCGACTGGGACGAGCTGATCTATTTCGCCGAGTGGGAGCGCGAGTACCCCAACGCGGGCGGGCCGCCCTTCCCCTCGCCGACACCCTACGCGCGGGTGGGCACCAACTACATTCTCGGCCAGCGCATCGAGGTTGGCCCGCTCCACGTCACGGTGAATGCCCAGGCCGGGCCGGTGGTGACGGGCTACCCCGGCATCCCCGACGGCACCCGGCAGCTCGACTATATCGACCTGACCTGGGTCAACCGGGCGCTGGTCGCCATCCCGATTGCCTACCCCGAGCGGGTGCGCCTGCGCGCGGTGAAGACTCCCGGCGGCGCGGTGGTCTCGGACGCCACCTGGGCCTACTCCAAGGCGGCGCAGGAGATCGCCGGGGGCGCGGCGCTGCCGGAGCTGATCCCGCCGGGGACGAGCACGGTGCGCGTGCCGGTGCTGGCCCCCGTCGGCGTGCCCGAGACGGTCGAGCTGATCTTCATCGGCAATCCGGCGGCCAGCTATCCCATGCCGAGCAGCACCCCGGTGGCTGGGCTCACGATCACCCCCGACGCGCCGCTGGCCACGCGCACGCCGACGCCGACGGGCAACCCGCTGCTCCAGGACCGCACCCCGCAGTTCATCAGCGTGCAGTGGACGGCGACGACCTGGGTGCCGCCGGGCGGGGAGGCGTGCGGCGACCCCGGCGCGCTGACCGACTGGGGCAACGACGTCGGCAGCGCCTGGGGCGAGCCGGTGCTGGTCGGCGGGCCGCCCCCGCCGCCCGGGGCTAGCCGCCTGGTCCAGGTGGCCCTGGCCCAGGTCGGCAAGCGCTACGTCTGGGGCAGCAAAGGCCCGACGACCTTCGACTGTAGCGGGCTGGCCAGTTGGAGCTACGCCCAGATCGGCATCGGCATCCCCAACGGCTCGCGCAGCCAGTTCGCCGGGATGACGTCGGTCGACGCGGGGGCGATCCAGCCCGGCGACCTGATCTTCTTCGCCATCGACAGCCCCACCCGCATCGACCACGTCGGCATGCTCGCCGATGTCAACGGCGACGGGGCCTGGGACCTCATCCACGCCGCCAGCCCCGCGCTGGGCGTGCGGGTGGACTATGGCGTCTTCACCTCGGCCTACTACCAGCCGAAGATCCGCGGCTTTCGCAGCGCCCGCTAACGACGAGGAGACGCACGATGCACGATCTTATGACCACACCCGAGCGGGCGCGACGCCGGCGGATCGGCTGGCTCGCGCTGGCCCTGGCCATCGCGCTCCTGCCGGAGGTCAGCGCCGCGCAGGGCGATGCTCTGACCGTGACCCTGCGCGATGCGGCGGATCAGGGGATCGCCGGGATCACGATCATCGTGCGCAGCGAGGATGGCCAGGAGCTCGCTCGCCAGCTGAGTGATAGCGACGGGACTGCCCGCTTTGGCGATCTGCCCTCAGTGGTGCGCGTGGCCGTCGACGGCCAGCCGCGTAACGCCCCCAGCCTCTACCAGCTCGGCGACGACGCCCAGGGCGTGCGGCTGGCCCTTGACGTGGGCGCGGCCCCGACCGTGCTGTATCTCCGCGCCGAGCGTGACGGGCTGGTGCTGCCCGACCCGGCGACCATGCTCAGCCTGGAGGTGGGCGGCCCAACGGTCGCCCCGCCCCTGCCGACGCTGGCCAGCGCCACGTCCGCCCCGCTACCCACCCGGATCGACCCGAGCGCGCCCGCTATTCTGGTCGTTGGCGCGCCCCCTGCCCCTGACCCGCCCGCTCCGCGCTGGGCGCCGGTCGCCGTTCTGCTGGTGATCATCGCCGCCCTGGTTGGGCTGCTGGCCCTGCGCTGGCGGAGGGCGCACCCGTGAGCCGGCGGTCGCACATCCCACAGCGGTCGCACATCCCCTCCCGGCACCTGGCGGTTGGCCTGCTGCTGCTCGCCGCGCTCGCCGTCCATGCGGCGTTCCCGCGCCCGGCCTGGGCGGCCTGCGGGCCGCTCGACATGGGCGCCTGCGTGGACAACGCCGAGTACAGCTTTTACTACGGCATCGCCTCCATGCTCTGGAGCATCAACCGATGGCTGCTCGTGCTCGCCTACCAACTCGACCAGCTGCGGGCCTGGCTGATCACCGTCGCCTTCACCAGCGCCTACCAGTGGCTGACCGCCTTCATCGGGCCGGTCTACGCGCCGGTCGCCATCGCCGCCCTGACCCTGGCCGCCATCCTCTTTATGCTCGTGCCGCTCACCGGCGAGAGCGGCTTCGTCAGCATGCGCCACGTGATCACCTGGGCCGTGCTCACCCCGCTCATCCTGACCGTGGCCGGGCAGATGATCGCCCAGGCCGAGCAGCTGCGCAGCGACGTGAGCAGCCGGCTCTTCTCCCAGATGAGCGCCGCGACCCCAGGCGCGATCTTCGGCGCCCCCGGCACGGATATGCCGTCGCCGACCGCGCTCTACCCGTCCAACCCCTGCGGCAGCACGCTGAGCCGCACCACCGCCGGGCTGGGGATGGACGCCCTGGCGGCGACCCTGCTCTACGCCGACGCCGGCGACATCCACTGCCCCGACGCGCGCGGGCCGAGCCGCGACATCCCCGACGGCTTCTACCGCGAGCCGCCGGCCTACGCCTACGACGGCACCGTCGGCGACCTGGATAGCGCCGTCGAGCGGCGCGGCTGGGTCGAGGGCATGCAGCGCGGCATGAACCGCCTGCTCCAGGGCCTGCTGCCCTCGCTGCTGGCGGTGCTGGAGAGCCTCATCCACCTGATCTTCTCGCTGAGCATGGCCCTGCTCTGGCTCTCGCTGCCGATCGGCCTGATCTTCGTCTGGTTCCAGCAGACCGCCGCGCCGGTGACTTCGGTGCTGCGCCGGGCCGCCTCGATCCTGCTGGTCTCCTGGACCTCCAGCATTGTGATGGGCTTCCTGAGCGCGGCGCTGATGGCGGCGGCCCAGCTGGGCAACGCCGGGGCCTACACCGGCATGGCCGTGGGTGGCCTGTTCCTGATGGGCTACCTGGGCTTCGTCGCGCTGACCACGCTCTGGAAGAGCATTGGCACGATCGAGCAGGCGGCGCTCCAGGCCACTGGCCTGACCCTGACGCAGCCGCTCCAGCAGGCCGCGCAGATGACGACTGCCGCCGTGGCCGGGGTGGCGACCGGCGGAGCGACCTACCTGGGCGTGGCCGCGATGGGCGCGGCGGCGGCGGCGCAATCCCGCGACGCCGCGCCGGGCCAGCGAGTGGCGTACACGGCGGCGGCGATGGCCGGGCGGCTGCCGGGGATGGGCGCGGTCGGCGAGGTGGCGGCGGCGATGGGCTGGATCGGCACCGACTCGGCGACCTACCAGGGCCTCTACGCCGGCGACCGCAGCCGGCACAACTGGCGCTCGGCCCGGCTCCAGATCGAGCGCGACGGCCCGGCGCTGGGAGCGCCCGCCGCATCCGGTTCGGCAGGCTCTGGGCCGACGGCACGTGGTGGCTCCTCAGGCGGTGCTGCCCCCCGCAGCCCGGCAGGATCGCGTGGACCATCCGGCGCAGCTGGCGCGCAGGGGCAGCCAGGGCCGTTGGGCTTCGCTGGCGCGATGGGTGCCCCCGGCGCTGCGGGAGCTGCCGGTGTTGCGGGTTCGCAAGGCCAGTCGGGCCAGCCAGGGCAGCCCGGCGCTACGGGCATTGCCGGCGCTTCCGGATCTGCTGGTATTCAGGGCCAATCGGGGCAGCCTGGCGCTTTGGGCGCTCCTGACGCGACCGGTGCCTCTGGCGCGTCTGGCCAACCTAGCCCATCGGGACAGTCCGGCCCTCTGGGCACGGCTGGCGCTTCCGGCGCTTCCGGCGCTCCTGGTGTTCAAGGCCAGTCGGGACAGCCCGGCCAGCCGGGCGTTGTCGGCGCTACCGGCGCTGTTGGCGCTCAGGGCCAACCTGGCACTCCTGGCGCTACAGGTAGCTCTGGCGCAGCTGGTGCGCAGGGCCAGTCGGGTCAGCCTGGCACTTCGGGTGTCGCCAGCGCTGCTGGTCTCCCGATTCAGTCACGGCAACCCGGCTCATCAGTGGTTGCGACACCGCGCGTCGGCACAGCCCAGGCGAGCGCCCATCTGTCCGCCGACCATCCCCACGTCGCATATGCCGCCGCACAGATCCCGCCGTTGCCGAGCCGCCTGCATACCGGCGAGGACTGGCAGTACGTCGGCTCGGCGGAGGGCGCGGACGGCTACCGGCACACCTTCCGCCACCCACGCCACCCGCTCACTGGCCGCCCCGAGCTGCGCACGATTGAGACGCGCGCGGCGGAGGTGGAGGCCCAGCCGCCCCAGGAGAACCAGCCATGAGACGCACACTCCCCGGCCTGCTGCTCATCCTGCTGAGCATCGTGGCCGCAGGCACGCTGGCCGCCACCCCGATTCCGGCGGGCGCGCAGCCAGAGGCGACACCGATCCTGGCGGAGCCGACGGTGGTCACGCCGCTTGTCACCACGGTGCCGCGCGCGACCGACGAGTCGGCGTCGCCGACCGCGCGCTCGGCCAGCGCCACCGCGACTCCGGCGGCGAGCATGCGCCCCGACGCCTGCGAGCCCAACGACACAGACGCACACCCCTGCGCGCTGCCGCTCGACGCCGTCAGCGGGCCATTTACCTTTGTCCCC
>CAISPW010000090.1 GCA_903887465.1 uncultured Oscillochloris sp.
CCGCCAAAAACCTACCAAAAAAGATCTTTCGGGGGTGGCGTTGCCACCCCCAAACCCCCGCCGGAGGCGACTTGGCCACCGCCCTGGGGCTGCCCCCACCCCTCGCGGGAGACGCCGCACAGCCGCATGGCGCGGCGGGCGAGATTAGCCCTTGACCGAGCCTGCGAGCAGGCCGCGCACAAAGTAGCGCTGGAGCGAGAAGAAAACCGTCAGCGGGATGAGCATGGTGATGAAGGCTCCCGCCGTGAGGATGTGCCAGTCCTGCCCACGCGAGCCGACCATGTCGGCCAGGCGCATGGTCAGCACCTGCACGTTTGGCTGGGCGCCGATGAAGACCAGGGCCACCAAGTAGTCGTTCCAGACCCAGAGGAACTGGAAGATGGCGAAGGAGGCCAGGGCAGGCATCGAAAGCGGCAGAATGAGCTGGGTAAAGATCGTGAAGTGCGAGGCCCCGTCGATAAAGGCCGACTCCAGGATATCGCGCGGCAGTTGGCTGATATAGTTGTAGAGCAGGTAGGTGGCCAGGGGCAGACCGAAACCGGTGTGAGCCAGCCAGACCGCTAGGTAGGTGCCGTTCAGCTTGAGGTTGACGTAGTCGCGCAGGATGGGGATGAGCGCCACTTGCAGCGGCACCACCAGCAGGGCCACCACCATGGTGAAGAGCAGGAAGCGACCGGGGAAGCGCATCCAGGCGAAGCCATAGGCGGCGAAGGCCGCGATCAGGATGGGGATGACGGTGGCCGGGATGGCCACCGTGACCGAGTTGATCAGCGCGCCCCAGAGGTCGTCACCCTGGATCGCCCGATCCGTCCCGTCGGCATTCTTCACCACAAACTGCTTGCCGCTGAGTACATTCGCGTAGTTCTCGGTGGTGAAGTTGGTGTTGACGGCCCACGCCCCGGCCTGGATGGCCAGCAGACGGCCACGGCGATTCTCCCAGGTGGCCTGGCGTCCGTCGGGCAGCTTCACCCCTAATGCAATATCATCGACGCTATACGATCCGCCGCCAAGCTCTGCCGGGAACACAATCGGCTGGCGTAGGTCGATCTCCTTCGCGAGCTGGAGGGTGCCGACCGTCTTGAACTCCTGGTGCGGCAGCACCGTCCACCAGCCCGAGGTGGCGATGTCATCGCGCAGGCGGAACGACGAGACCAGCAGGCCGAGGGTGGGGATCGTCCAGGCGATGCAGATGATCGCCAGCACGGCGTTGACGATGATCTTGCCGATCAGCTGCTGGCGCTTGGCGCTGGCCCGGCGGGCGGTGCGAGATGGAGCGATGACAGCGGCCATCAGAACACCTCCTGCTTGTTGAGCTGACGCAGATTGTAGATCATCACCGGGATAACGGCGATCAGCAGCACGATGGCAATCGCCGAGCCGCGCCCGTTGTCGTTCGATGTGAACAACTGGCGGTAGAACTCCACCGCGATCACGTTGGTGCCGTACTGGCCGCCGGTCATCACCATCACCACATCGAAGATCTTCAGCGTGAGGATCAGGATGGTGGTGGTGACGGTGACCAGGGTGCCCTGGATAGCCGGAAGCATGATCTGGAAGAAGATCGTGAACTCTTTGGCCCCATCGACGCGGGCGGCCTCAAGGATATCCTCGGGGATGCCCTTGATCGCCGCCGAGAAGATCACCATGGCGAAGCCGGTTTGCATCCAGACCAGGATGGCGATCAGGAAGAAGTTATTCCAGGGCTGCACCAGGCTCGTCCATGCCTGGGGCTGGCCGCCGAGGCTAGCGACGGCCGCGTTGAGCAAGCCGATCTGCGGCTGGCCGGGCGGCGAGAAGTAGTAGATAAAGCGCCAGATCACGCCCGCGCCGACGAAGGAGATCGCCATGGGCAGGAAGATCAGCGCCTTGGCGAGCGACTCGAAGCTGCTGCGGTCGGCGAGAACCGCGATCAGCAGCCCGAAGATCACACAGCCGGCGGTGCCGAAGATCATCCAGAGCAGGTTGTTCTGGAAGGCCGTCAGCATGGTGCGCTCGGTGAAGGCGGCAACGTAGTTCGTCAGCCCCACGAACGTGGTCGAGTCGTTATTGAAGAAGCTCAGGTAGAGGGTGCGCAGGGTTGGCAAAAAGAGGAACCAGCCAAGCAGCAACACCGCCGGCCCAACAAATACAAAGGGAGTCAGCAGACGGCGAGCGCCTAGCGGCAACTGTTCAACCACCGCGTTTGCGGTGAAGAAGATCGCGGCCGCGCCGCCGACGCCCCAGACAATCGCGAAGATGCCGGTCAGGATCTTCGGTATGCTGTTGTCGCGCTGGGTGGCACGCAGGAAGTCGAAGCCCCACCAGAGGGCGGCGAGCAGCGCGATCAGCAGCACGGCGGCCAGGGCGAGGCGACCGGCGTTCATGCCGTCTTGATCCGGCGCGGCGTCGCGCTGCGCATCCACATCAGTTGTTTGCATAGCTCCGCTCCATTGCGTCAGCAGATGGGTGAAGGTTTCGGGGAGGACGAAGCCCTCCCCAAAACCTCCTCCAGGGGTCTACTTGGGCCAGGCCGCGTCAATCTCCTTCATCGCCGCGTCCAGCGTGAGGTTACCAGAGACATACTCGGTCATCCCCTTCCAGAAAGATCCGGCACCCACCTGGCCGGGCATCAGGTCGGAGGCGTCGAAGCGCACGCTGCTCGCGTTGAGGATCATCTTGGCCACGTTACGGTCAACGTCGTTGCTGTACCAATCGAGGCTCGAGTCGTTCTGGGGCGAGATCGCGCCGTTCGACTTGATCCAGTTCTCCACCGAGAGGCCGCTGGAGAAGTAGGAGAGTACCGCGCGCACCTCGGGCCGGTCGTTAAAGGCGGCCATCAGGTCGCCGGCCACCAGCACCGGCTTGCCGTACTTCGCGTCGATCGGGGGCATGTAGAAGAAGTCGTAGTCCACCCCGGCCTTGGCCGTCGGCGGGAAGAAGCTGGTGATGAAGTTGCCCTGGCGGTGCAACCAGCACTTGGGCGGGTCGTTAAACATCGGCGCGGGCGCGTCGCTAAAGGCGGTGGTGACAATCGAGGCGCGGCCGCCGAGGACGTAGTGATCCTTGAGCCAGACATCCGACATGATCTTGGCCGCGTTGGTCACCTCGGGCGACTCGAACTTCAGCTCGCCCTTGACCCACTTGTCGTAGTTCTCAAGCGAGGTGGTGCGCAGCATGATGTCTTCCATCCAGTCGGTGGCAACCCAGCCGGTGGCGGCACCCGACGCGATGCCGACACACCAGGGCGAGTCACCATCGGCGACGATCTGGTCGCTCAACTTCATCAGATCGTCCCAGGTGGTCGGAATCTTGTAGCCGGCCGCATCGAACGCCTTCTTGGGGTACCAGATCAGGCTCTTGCCGTTTACCCGCTGCCAGACGCCGGCGGTGATCGGGCCTTTGGGGCCTTCGAGCTTGGCCATATCGAGCCAGCTCTGGTTATAGTTCTTCTTCAGCCAGTCGGCGCTGATGAACTGGCTGGCGTCAATAACCTTGCCGGTCTTGACGAAGGTGGCCAGCAGGCCGGGCTGCGGGAAGTCGACGATGTCCGGTGGGCTGCCGCCGTCCACCGCGATCTTGATGCTCGCCTCGAACTCCTTCGTGCCCGCGTACTGGATATCAATGCCGGTGAGATCCTCGAAGGACTTCACGGTGGCATCGAACTTTACCGCATCGGCGTCGACAAAGGGGCCGGTCATCGTGACCTTGGTGCCCTTTAGCTTACCGGCCAGGGCGGCGTCGAGTTCCTTGCTGATGCCCGCCAGCTTGGCGGCGTCAAGGGTGCCGATGGGGGCCAGCGCAACCGTGGGTACTGCGGTCGGCGCTTCGGTAGCGGCAGCGGTAGCGGCAGCGGTGGCGGCAGCGGTGGCGGCAGCGGTAGCGGCAGCGGTGGCGGCAGCGGTCGGCTGCGGGGCCATGGTGGCCGGGGCCGCAGTGGCGGCCTCGGCCGGCTTCGGGGCAACGGTGGGCTTGGCAGCGGGGGCGCCACCACATGCGGCCATGAGGGTGCTGACCATCACAATCAGGAGGGCCAGCGAGAACGTACGGAGCATTTGGGTATCCTCCATTGGTACACAAGGCTTACAGTGCCAGGAATAGCTGTACGAGTCGCGCGATCAGCGCAGCGCGGATCGATCACCACCCCCTTTCTGGAACCGTCATGATGTCGGGTAGGGTGGTGTCGGGGAGGGCTTGTTCCTCCCCGACACCACCCTACGCCTATCGATTGTGGTGAGCCCCTAGGCCGACGGCGGCGCAGTGGTACCGCGCACCACCAGCTCGATCGGCAGAACGTCAGACGGCGACTCCTGCGCCTCGCCGCCGATTATGCGCAACAGCAACTCGGCACCGCGCTGGCCGCTCATAAAGAGCGGCTGGTGTACCGTAGTCAGGCCAAGGTACTCGGCCACATCGATATCATCAAACCCGATGATCGAGAGGTCCGCAGGCACGCGCCGCCCCAGATCGCGCGCCGCCTCAAGCACCCCCATCGCCTGCGTATCGCTCGCGGCGAAGATCGCAGTTGGCGGATCAGCGAGTTGCAGCAGCTCGTGTGCCAGGATCCGAGCATCGTAACGATCATGAACCCCGTGGCGCTGATACGCGGGCCGCAGCGCGATCCCGGCAGCGGCGAGCATCTGCCGGTAGCCGCTATGGCGGTCACGGCTGCTGGTGAAGTTGAACGCCCGCGCCTGCTCAATCGAATCGCCCACAAAGCCGATCCGCCGGTGGCCCAAGTCGATCAGGTGCCGCACCGCCAACTCGCCGCCAGATACATCATCGATCCGGACGCCGTGCATGCCCGCCGCCGATGTGTCGATCAGCACCACCGGCACCCCCGCCTCATGCAGGGCCAGCAGTTCATCCTCGCGCGGCGTCAGCGAAATGATCAACACCCCGTCGCAACGGTCGTGGCGCGAGATGTCTTGCAGGCACGCATCGCGCCGGGCCACCGTCTCCACGTTGAAGACCACGAGGCTGTAGCCGCTGGCCGTAAGCTGGGATTCGATACCGCGCAGCCGCTCGACCACCGACGGGCGGGTGAAAAACGGGGCGATAGCTGAGACGGTGAGGGTTTTGCCCGAGGCGAAGCTGCGGGCGATCTGGCTTGGGGAATAGCGAAGCTCGGTGATCGCGTCGAGGACCCGCTTGCGCGTGACCGGGCTCACCAGGGGGCTGTTATTCAGCACGCGCGAGACGGTGCCAAGACCAACGCCTGCCTGTCGTGCCACATCGCGAATCGTCGCCGCCATCACACCTCCTTGTGTGCTGCGCCCGCCGATCAGAGCTATCGCGTTTTGGTGATGACGTGGTGGAACTGGTTCCATAGTAGCAGGTATTTTCCGACTGTCAAGATATCGTGGTATGATCCTCGCCGATGAATACACTGTCTCCCGCCGATTCTATCCGCGTCGCGATGCTCGCCCGCGTCGTCTACCCGCTCCACGGGTTCGGCGGGATCGAGCGCCATGTCGGTCACCTCGTCACCCACCTCGCCCGGCTTGGCGTTGCGGGGACGCTCTACGTGCAGCCGTCGCCCGACGGGCGGCAGCCAACCGCCGCCGACCTGCCGGCCCTGGCTGACGGTCGCTGGTCGCTGGCCCTGCTGCGCTACGACCGCACCTCGCCGCTGCTGCCGCCCAACGGCATCCTTGGCCGGCAGATCAACTACCCCTGGTACAGCTGGCACCTGGGGGCCATGGCGGCTGCGGCCGTGCGCCGTGGCGCATTCCAGGTCGTCCACAGCCAGGGACTCTGCGCCAGTGGCTATGCCTACATCCGCACGCGAGACCCGCTGCTGCGCCGCGTGCCCTTTGTGGCCAACCCCCACGGCATGGAGGAGTTCCGCACCCCCGACTGGCGCAAGTGGCTTGCCTACGCGCCCTTCCGCGCCCTCTACGCCTACGGGCATCGTGCCGCCGACCGGGCCATCGCCACCGACGCCTGCACTAGGGACGACCTGCCGCGCTACCTGGGGGTCGATCCGGCCAAAGTGGCTGTGGTGCCCTCGGCCATTGACGTGGACGAGTGCCTGGGCTGCGTGCGCGCGGAGCTGCGGGCCGAACTGCGGGCGCGCCTGGGCCTAGCCGAATCTCGCCCGGCCCTGTTGAGTGTGGGTCGCCTGGAGCGCAACAAGGGCTTCCATATTCTGATCGCAGCCCTGGCCCGGCTACGCGCCGACCTGCCGCCAGCGTGGCGCTGGCTGCTGGTGGGCAACGGCAAGGAACGCACCGCGCTTGAGGATCAGGCCCGCGCCGCCGGTATCGCCGACCACGTGACCTTTGTGGGCAAACTTGACGACGCCGAGCTGCACAGCCTCTACGAGGAGGTCGATCTGGTCATCCACCCGACGCTCTACGAGGGCAGCTCGCTGGTAACATTAGAGGCGATGATCCACCGCAAACCAATTGTGGCCAGCGCGGCCGGCGGCATCCCCGACAAGGTGTTCAACGGGCGCAATGGCTACCTCGTGCGACCCGGCAGCGTCGACGACCTGGCCGATCAGCTGCGCGCGGCCCTGGCGAACCGGGCGCGCTGGCCAGCCTGGGGCGACGAGAGCGTGAAGATTGTGACATCGACCTTCGCCTGGCCGGTCGTCGCCCGCCAAACGCTGGCGCTCTACCGCGAACTGCTCCAACATTAGGGCTTCCATCCTAAAAATCGTCGTCTATTATATAGCTGAAAATGCCAACGAAGTTGGCATTTTCAGCTATGTATAGACGTATTTCCGAAAGCCTGCGGCCCCCAAATCCCCGTCGAGGCAGTTACCGCATCACCAGTGGCAAACACATAAAGTGGTCATACACCGGCGGCGGCGGCGGTGCCATCGATCCGCCGTCGAAGCGGGCGACGACTGCGAAAGGCTGGAAGCTCGTTACGATGCGCGGAGCCTTCACCCGCACGGTATAGACTCCCAGCGCGGTCGTCGCGATCTCCACGCTCTCGCTCGGGTTGCAGCGATCTGCCCCCTCCGCCCGGCATGCCGACGTGAGCGCGGCGGTATGGTTGCCCAGGATAACGCTGCCGTCAGGCTCGATCACCTCCAGATCAAGATCATTCACCAGCGTCTTGCTCGTCAGCGGCGAGCCGGGGTAGTCGGTCCAGGTCAGTGTGGCCCGCAGGCGCGGGTTCCCGCCCGTCACCGTCAGCGCGTAGTCGACGCTCCCGCCGCTGGCTAGGCCGACCGTCTCATCGTGCAGCCAGATCTGCGCGCCGCTGAGCTGAATCGACTCGCCCAGGTTCACCCGGCCCCAGCCCTCCACGTGGTTCGGCCATGCCGACGGGATCTCCTGGGCGCTGCCGGTGCCATACTGCCCTGGGGTCAAGTTGCGTGCGCCGTTGAGCAGCAGCGCCCGCACCAGGGCCGCGCTCGGGTCGCTCATGCTGCGATCTTGGCTCAACCACTGGCGCACCAGCGCCGCCACGCCGCTCACCAGAGGCGTGGCCATCGATGTGCCCGATTCGTAGGCGTAGTTGGCGTCGTAGGTGTCGCTGTAGCTGGCCCCAATCGCGTGCGACTGCGTCGAGATGATGTTCGAGCCAGGGGCCACCAGATCCGGCTTGATCCGCCCATCGTCGGTTGGCCCCCGGCTAGAGAAGGCGGTCATACCGCTCGGGTTGTCACTCACAAAGTCCGATATGATCGGCTGGCCGCTCCGACTGAGGAATGCATAGTTCCCCCAGCAGCGGTTCACCGGGCTGGACGCCACGCAGTTGCCCTTCGTCGGCGGTCGGTTGTTCTCAGACGCGCCGACGGCAAGCACATTCTTAGCCGTGGCCGGTGAGGTGATCGAGTCGGCGTCGATCACCCCGTCTTGGTTGATGTCGGTACCGTTGTTACCGGCGGCCACCACCAGCAGGTGCGTGGGGTGGCGGTAGAGGAAGTCGTCCACACTAGCTGCCAGATCGTCGTAGCCACCGTAGAGGTTGCTCAACCCGCCGGTCGGAGCGCCCCAACTCGCGTTCTGCACGCGGGCACCGGCGTCGTAGGCTTTTTGCAGGTAGCTGGAGTCGGTAGGCAGGCAGTCAAGCGATTGGCTGGAGCTGCTGTTGATCACCGCCTCGACCACCAGTTGCGCACCCGGCGCGACACCGGCAAACGAGATACCCGCAGGCGAGAGGACGCCGCTACCCAGGATCGAGCCGCTCACGTGGGTGCCGTGGCCATCCTGGTCACTCCAATCGGTTGTTATGCAGGTGCCGTCCATCTGCTGCGGCGTGAAGGTGGCCGCGATCCGCCCACCGAAATCGGCGCTCAGGCTGTCGCTGCGGTCGAGGCCGGTGTCGGTGACGGCCACAATCTGGCCGGTGCCGGTGAGCCAGCTGAGTTCCTGGCGGGCGGTGTTCACGCCGATCAACACGCGGGACGTATCGTTCAGCAACTGCGGCAGCACGCGCCGCTCGATCCAGAGGACATCGTCGCGGGCGGCCAGCCCCGCCAGGGCCAGCCCCGGCAACCGCACCGTCAAGCTGGCCCCGTTCAGGCGATCCGCACGACCAAGCGTGGCCCCCCCGGCCGCGTGGATCGCCGCTGCCAGCGCCTGGGAGTCGGCGTCAGGCGTGGCCAGGACGTGCAGATCCAGCGGGCTGGTATCCGCGCCAGATCGAGCGAGATCGGCCAGATCCGGCGCGAGTTTATAGTCAGTCGGCAGAACACCGATCCAGCGCAGGCCGGAGATCTGCGGCGCGCGGTTGGTGGTGGCCCGCACCAAAAACGTGTTGTCGGGGATGTAGACCAGCGGGTCGAGGCCGACCGCCTTCAGCTCCGCGATCCGCGCGGTGCTCGGCGGGCCGTCGAGTTGGGCCAGACGCAGGCTTGAGCCGCCAGCCATGTCGGCCGCCGCCACCGCCGCAGGCAGCGCCTGGAGCGGATCGAAGCTGGCCCGCCGTAGGAAGATGCTGGCGCCGGGTGCCCGCGCGCCCACCGTAATCGGGATCAGCAGCCCCAGCGCCAAAATTACGCCGGTCGCCAGCAAGTAGGTTAATCGCATAAGAGTCGCTCCTCATATATGTTTATGTTTAGTAATACCATACTATGCCATAACGCCGGTGGATATGCACTAGCGAATTCGTTACATCAGACAACCATGCGGCTCCGCCGCACAACACCAGATGAACATGGCCGCTGATGCCCGACTATCGGCTATTACTACCGTTGTAGTTGCCAACATCGCCATTCCTAGCGGGGGTTTGGGGGCCGCAGGCCCCCGAAAAAAATCCTTTTCTTTTCTTTCGGAGGGGCGAAGCCCCTCCGAGCCTCCCCGCCGGGAAGACTACAACGGTAGTACTATCGGCTATCGGCTATCGGCTATTTTCACCTCAGCCCTGGCGCAACCAAACCTTCGGCAGGGTTTGGGGCAATTTCACCACCCCCAAACGATCATTTGGGGCGATTTGACGGCCTTGCCGCCAGATCGCCCCAAAGAAGCGAGGTCTGGGGCGCAGCCCCCGCAACATGGCCCCGGATCTGCAATCGACACCTCCATGCTTGCGTATGCCCGTCCCCCCTGCTACAATTGCGGCATGCAGCAGCGTATTCTCATCATCGAAGACGAGCAGGAGATCGCCAACTACCTGCGCCGAGGACTCATCCTTGAGGGGTTTCAGGTGACGGTGGCCAACGATGGGCCGCAGGGTCTCGTCGCCGCCCGCGAGGCTCCCCACGACCTCGTCATCCTCGATTTGATGCTTCCCGGAATCGACGGGATCGAGGTCGCCCGCCGACTACGCGCCGCATCGGATGTGCCGATTATCATCCTCACCGCCCGCGACGCGGTCCCCGACCGCGTCACCGGCCTTGAGGCCGGTGCCGATGACTATCTGGTCAAGCCCTTCGCCTTCGCTGAACTCCTCGCCCGCATCCGCGTCCAACTCCGCCGTCGCCAGTCTGCCCAGCAAACCGATATCCTCCGCTTTGCGAACCTCACCCTCGATACCGCCGCCCGCGAACTGCGCGTCAACGACCGCCGTGTCGAACTCACCGCTAAAGAGTACGACCTGCTCGATCTCTTTATGCGCCATCCCAACCAGGTGCTCACCCGCGAGGTCATCTACGACCGGGTCTGGGGCTACGACTTCGGCGGCGAGAGCAATATCATCGAGGTGTATGTGCGCTACTTGCGCCAGAAGCTTGAGGCCAACGGCGAACCCCGCAGCATCCAGACGGTGCGCGGGGCCGGCTATATCCTTCGTGAGGATTAATCTGAACGTCGCCGTTCGCCGGGTGCCATCGGCCATGTTCTTCCGGTGTGCTGCGGTGCCACCCCGAGGATAATTGATATCGTCGCGCGGGAATCCTGCCCGCCGTCGGCCTAGTCACCTCACGAGGCAATGTGTCTCTGACACAACGGATCCGCGTGAAAGTCGGTTTTAGTGCATTAGCACGCCATATATCCAGTGAGCCGATCTCTTGCGTTTTGATTCTTGTGGGCGTATAATGATACCCAATCCCTATGGATGCGATGGTCGCTGCACATGGGTTCTGGCTCACTCCTGTTAAGGATGCGCATGGAAGAACTAAAGGGCACTGCCCTCGACTCAGACACGCAAGACCTGCCGGAGCCGAGGGATAACGGCATGATCGATGAGGAGGCGGAGGAACTCGCTCTTATGGAGCGGTTCCTGAGTGATCCGGCCCACGATTATCGCAACCTGAAGTACGGCGACACCGTGGACGGCACTGTCATGCGGATCGACAAGGACGAAATCCTGGTCGATATCGGCGCGAAGGCCGAGGGCATCGTCCCCTCGCGCGAGATGCAGTCGCTCCCCGCCGAGGATCGCGCCGCGCTGCGCATCGGCAGCGAGCTGCTTGTGTTTATCGTGCAGTCGGAGGATAAAGAGGGTCGCGCGATCCTCTCTGTTGATAAGGCGCGCCAAGAAAAGAGCTGGCGCGTCCTCCAGACGGCCTACGAGAAGAGCGATGTGATCACCGCCCGCGTGGTGAACTACAACAAGGGCGGGCTGCTGGTGAACCTCGACGGTGTGCGCGGGTTTGTTCCCGCCTCACAGGTCAATGGCATCAGCCGTGGCCCCGACACCCAGAAGCAGTCCGATATGGCCCGCATGGTCAATACGGATCTGCAGCTCAAGGTGATCGAGATTAACCGCAACCGCAATCGCCTGATCCTCTCCGAGCGCCAGGCCGTCCAGGAGGCCCGCGAGTCGAAGAAGGACGAGCTGCTCTCGCGGCTGAAGGAGGGCGACGTCCGCACCGGCACCATCAGTTCGGTGTGTGACTTCGGTGCCTTTGTCGATATCGGCGGTGCCGATGGCCTCGTCCACCTCTCGGAGATCTCCTGGAGCCGCGTAAAGCACCCGTCTGAGGTGCTCAAGCCCGGCGATAAGGTCCAGGTCTCGATCCTCAGCATCGACCAGGATCGCAAGCGGATCGCGCTGTCGATCAAGCGTACCCAGAATGAGCCGTGGACGCGGGCCGGCGAGCGCTACCAGCTTGGCCAGATCGTCGAGGGTACCATCACCCAACTCGCCTCCTTTGGTGCCTTCGCACGGATCGAGGATGGCATCGAGGGTCTCATTCATATCTCCGAGATGGGCGACGACCGCATTCAGCACCCCAAAGAGGTGGTCGCTGAGGGCGACACCATCCAGGCCCGCATTATCCGGATCGACCCGGCGCGGAAGCGCATGGGCCTCAGCCTCCGCCTGAGCCGCGAGGGCGGCGATGCGGGCGATGACGCTGCCGGATCCGATACTGACTAAGCGTACCGTTATCGTCCCCTCGGCAGGGAGGCTCGGATGAGCTTCGCCCATCCGAAAAAAAAACCTGGTTTCTTTTCAGGAGCCTGCGGCCCCCACCCCCCCGCGAGAAAAAGTCCGGCGTCGGTTTTGAGGATTACATCCCGTGCGCGCAGATTCGGTGGCAGGGAGCCGGGGTCCGGTGGACGAACCCCGGCTCGTGAATTGTCGGTGCCTCTCCCCCGCGCCCGTCTACGCCCCCCCCCACGCGGGCATCGGTTCACCTGTACTCGATCCCGGTGGCGCACAGTCGGCCAGCCATGGATAGCTAGTGGAGAACACTATGTCTGACCTCTATAGCAAATTCACGAAGCGGGCGAAGCAGGTGCTTCAGCTCGCAACCGAGGAGGCGCGCAGCTTTAACCATCCCTATATCGGCACCGAGCATATCCTGCTCGGCCTGATCCGCGAGAGCGAGGGGATCGCCGCGCGCGTGCTCGATGACCTCGGGGTGAAGCTGGCCCAGGCCCGCAGCGCGGTGGAGTTCATTGTCGGCGTCGGCGAGGGCGCCACCGTCAATGATCAGGAACTCACCGCCCGCGCCCAGAAGGTGATCAAATACGCCATCGAAGAGGCCAACCGCCTCAACCATCACTATATCGGCACCGAACACCTGCTGCTCGGCCTCGTGCGCAACGGCGAGGGCGTGGCCACCGGCGTCCTCGATATTATGGGCGTCTCCCTGGAGCAGGTGCGCAACCAGGTGATGCGCGTGCTGCGCCACGGCACCGCTGGCACCACCGAGACTCGCGGCTCCGCCCCCGGCCAGCCCGCCGCCCAGCGCCAGTCGAAGACTCCCTACCTCGACGCCCTTGGCACCGACCTTACCGATATGGCGGAGGCTGGGCGGCTCGACCCGATCATCGGGCGCAACCCCGAGATCGAGCGCGTCATCCAGATTCTCTCGCGCCGCACCAAGAATAACCCCGCCCTGATCGGTGAGCCCGGCGTCGGCAAGACGGCCATCGTCGAAGGGCTTGCCCAGCGCATCATCCAGGGCGATGTCCCCGATAGCATCAAGGGCAAGCGCGTCGTCACCCTCGATATGGGCGCCCTGGTGGCAGGCACGAAATATCGCGGCCAGTTTGAGGAGCGCCTCAAGCGGGTGATCGATGAGATCAAGGAGACCCGCTGCATCCTCTTCATCGATGAGTTCCACACCATCATCGGTGCCGGTGGTGCCGAGGGCACCCTCGATGCCGCCAACATCCTCAAGCCGGCCCTCTCACGCGGCGAGCTCCAGACGATCGGTGCCACCACCCTCGATGAGTACCGCAAGTATATCGAGCGCGACGCCGCCCTTGAGCGGCGCTTCCAGCCGGTGATGGTCGATGAGCCATCCCTAGAGGATACCGTCCTCATCCTGCGCGGCATTAAGTCGCGCTACGAGGATTTTCACCAACTCCAGATCTCTGATGAGGCGATTAAGGCCGCTGCCGCCCTCTCTGCGCGCTATGTGCCCGACCGCCAACTGCCCGATAAGGCCATCGACCTGATCGATGAGGCCGCCTCCCGCGTGCGCATGTACCGCTCGGCCACCCCACCCCAGCTCCGCGACGCCCTGCGCGGCCTGGAGGCTCTGCGCAAGGAGCGCGAGGCCGCCATCGAGGACGAGCAGTTCGCCCTCGCCTCCGATATGCGCGAGCGCGAGGATCGCATGCAGGCCCGCATCACCCAGATCGAGCGCGAGATGGGCGCCGAGAGCGGCGAGCGCGCCGTCGAGCGGCCCTACGTCACCGAAGAGGACATCGCCGAGGTCATCGGCATGTGGACGGGCATCCCCGTCACTCGCCTCAAGGGCGATGAGACCATCCGCCTCATGCAGATGGAGACCTTTCTGCACGGCCGGGTCGTCGGCCAGCAGGAGGCCATCGTCACGATCTCCAAGGCGGTGCGCCGCGCCCGCGCCGGACTCAAGGATCCCAAGCGCCCGATCGGTAGCTTTATTTTCCTTGGCCCCACCGGCGTCGGCAAGACCGAGTTGGCCAAGACTCTGGCCGAGTTCATGTTCGGCTCCGAGGAGTCGCTGATCAAGATCGATATGTCCGAGTTTCAGGAGCGCCACACCACCTCGCGCCTGGTCGGCTCGCCTCCCGGCTACGTCGGCTACGGCGAGGGAGGCCAGCTCACCGATGCAGTGCGCCGCAAGCCCTACAGCGTGATCCTCTTCGATGAGATCGAGAAGGCCCACCCCGACGCCTTCAACCTGCTGCTCCAGGTGCTTGAGGACGGCAACCTCACCGACGGCAAGGGTCGCAAGGTTGACTTCCGCAACACGATCATCATCATGACCAGCAACGTCGGCACCGAGCATATCCGCCGCGCCTCGCGCATCGGCTTCGGCGGCAACTCGAACGAGATCGATAACGACGACACCCGGCGCAAGGTGGACGACGCGCTCAAGCAACTCTTCCGGCCCGAGTTCCTCAACCGCATCGACGCGACGATCATCTTCCACCCGCTCACCAACGAGGAGATCCACCAGATCACCACGATCATGCTCAAGCGGGTGCAGCGCCAGCTCGCCGATCACCAGATCGCCATCGATGTTCGCCAGGATGCGCTTGACCTGCTGGCCCGCCGGGGTTACGACCCGGCCTTCGGCGCACGGCCCCTGCGCCGGATCATCACCAACCTGATCGAGGACCCCCTGGCCGAGGGTCTGCTCGCCGCACGCTTCGTGAACAACGATATGGTCATCATTGATACGCAGGACGACCTGCTGCGCCTGCGCTCGCAACGCCAGATCGACGCGGAGGAGACTGACTTGGCCCCGCCTGAGGAGAGCCCCGCCCTCGTGTAGCTCGGTCGAGCCAGACAGGTATCCAAAGAGGCCAGGGGAATTTCTTCCCCTGGCCTCTTTGGATATCCGTCGGGATGCGCGCTGCGCCAAGCCCGGTGCGAATCGTCATGCCGGGAGGTATCTTTTTCGATTTTCCTTCGACATGAGTTATAACAACCCTATATAATACTATAGGGGAGCGGATCTTCTCAGTCGCCCCCTGTGTAGGTCAGGGCTGATGCAACGTTGCTGGGGCTGCGCCCCAGACCGCGCTTTTGGTTGGTTTCTAGCGGCAAAGCCGCCAAAAACCAACCAAAAAAGATCGTTCGGGGGTGGCGTTGCCACCCCCAAACCCCCGCCGGAGGCGACGTTGCAACCGCCCTGCTGTGTAGGTAGGCATGGCACGTAACTGCGCTGGGACATGTGCTGACTGGTAGCGAGTCGGGCATGAACTCGGTCAAAGACATCCTGGCGTACCATGGCACCGGAAATATCATGTTGAGCATAGTACTACGTTGGTGTGTGGGAGCTATCCGAGGAAAGATTTATGGCCTCACGTCCCAGAATCTCGGCGGTTATATGTACGCGGAACCGCAGCGCAAGTACCGTGATGGCGGTTCAGTCTATTCTGTCCAATAGCCACTCCAACTTTGAACTGATCCTAGTTGATCAGAGTACGGATGCGGAAACTGAGCATGCGGTGGCGTCATTTCACATGAACCCGCGATTTCAGTATGTGCGGATGCCAGCGAAGGGGCTTGGAAAAGCACGTAATCTCGGCCTACAGCTCGCACAGGCCGAGATTGTCGCCTTCACCGACGATGACTGTCGCGTGCCCACGAATTGGCTTGAGGTGATTGAGTCAACCTTCACCTGTCATCCACGCGTGACTGTGATCTTCTCAAATGTAGAGGCTGGTCCACACGACACCACGGCCGGCTTTATCCCCGCCTACCATTGCCGGCGCAACAAGGTTATACGCAACTTCTGGGATAAATGTCGAGCGCGTGGCATTGGCGCAAGCATGGCGGTACGCCGCGATGACGTCTTAGCTATGGGCGGATTTGACGAGATGCTCGGCGTTGGGAGCGTCTTCCCTTCATGCGAGGATGCCGATATTGCGATCCGGGCGCTTGCGCTGGGCCAGTGGGTCTACGAGAGCGCGGAGGTCTCCGTTACTCACTATGGTTTTCGCACCTGGTGGGAGGGCAAAGCGCTCGCCCAACGTGACTGGCGAGGTATTGGAGCTAGCTACATCAAGCCGCTGCGCGCAGGGCACTGGGGTTCACTGATTATTATATTCTACGAGATCCTTGTCCCATGTTTCCTGGAGCCAATGAAGCCAATGCTCAGGCTACGTAGGCCACGCGGATTCGGGCGTATGGTCGCCTTTTTTTATGGATTCATTGGCGGCATGCAATACCCCTTAGATTCTCAGCATATTACCTACCAGCAACCACCTGAGATACCGGTCATTATCGGCTTATGATTCACGTATCGATAGTGTCATCCGATTTTCGCCACACTGGTATCCTGAAAGTCTGAACCGCACGTGGTGCATAAGGTACGAGGATTCGAACACGCCTTTCTCGATCATAGAATGCTTGCCTTTAGGTGCAGAAACCCACGAGCGTTAGCCGTGGGAGGCACGCCGCCAACGGCACCACCTCGTCCTGACCGCAGCCTCCGCTATCGATGTAACTTTCGCCCGCCATGAGTCGTTTTCTTACATGCGCCATATGAGCCTCAGTAATACGGGTTGATACATACGATACAATCAAGTTACCTACATAGAGGTCAGATGATGTCGCTCACGTTCATGCGAGATACTGCCGTAACCCTTACTTTCGAGACACCCCCGGTGACGGTGCTTGTCTGCACCCGTGATCGTGGCGACTCCATCGCCAGCACTATCCGTAGCATTCTCGCCTGTACCTACCCCAGCTTCATCCTGGTGGTCGTCGACCAAAGCAGCGATCTGCAGACTGAGCAGATGATCACCGTATTCTGCGACGATCCGCGCCTGAGGTATATTCACACAAACGCCCGGGGCCTCGGCATTGCGCGAAACATCGGCATCGCCCTCAGCCAGACTGATCTGGTCTTGATCACCGACGACGACTGCCAGGTGCCGCCAAACTGGATCGCCGAGATGGTCGCGCCATTTCTGCACAATCTTCGGGTCGGGATTGTCTTCTGTGATGTGATTGCGGCCCCACACGACCACAGCGCAGGGTTTATACCCGTAAGCCTGAGCACACACTCGTTGCTGATCGAAGATTTGGCCCGCTGGAGAACCTGCGACGGCGTCAACATCGGGATCGGGGCTGGCATGGCGATCAGACGGTCCACCGCCGAGGCAGTCGGCGGGTTCAACCCACTCTTTGGCCCCGGCTCACACTTCCGCAGCGGTGATGATCTGGAGTTTACCCTGCACACCCTTGCTGCGGGTTATCAGATCTACCGCACCAATACGGTGGGCGTTACGCACTATGGCTTCCGCACCTTCGCCCAGATGCGCAAGCTCATCCGTAACAACATGTTCGGCGTGGGCGGCATCTACGGCCAGATGATCCGGCGCGGCTACTGGCACGGTATGCGCCATTACGCGGCTGTCTTCTCCCGGATGGTGATCATCCCCGCGCTGCGGGATCTGGCGCGCCTGCGCGTGCCACCCGTACTCGGGCGAGCTGTCTGGCTCGTCCGTGGCCTCGTTGAGGGGCTGCGCACACCTCCGCACGATCTGGCCGCTGGGGTTATTCAGATCGTTGAGCACCCGTAGGGGCGAACCATCGTCAGCGGGCGCGGGTGGATGCCTCACATGGATCAGGCGGCTATGCCTCCTTCACCCCTACTGCGTTGCGCGTTTCCCCCGCCTCTGGGTGGTATAATGCGCCTATGGCAAAGTCACGCACCATCTTCGTCTGCCAGCAGTGCGGCGCTCAACAGAGCCGCTGGATGGGCAAGTGCGCCGACTGCGGCACGTGGGACAGCTTTGTCGAGCAGGTCGAGGCCAAACCGCCCAGCGGCAAGGCACGTGAGGCTACCGTCGGCGGGGTACGCCCCCAGCGCCTGCGCGATGTCTCCGTCGATGGATTCGAACGGCTGCCTATCCTCGGTGAAGAATTCACCCGCGTCCTCGGCGGCGGACTCGTCCCCGGATCGGTGGTGCTAATCGGCGGGGATCCCGGCGTTGGCAAGACCACCCTGCTCTCGCAGGTGGCCGCCCAGTTCGCCGCCGATGTCGGCCCGGCGCTCTACGTCAGCGCCGAGGAGTCGGCCCAGCAGATCAAGCTGCGCGCCGAGCGCCTCGGGATGACCGCTGACGACCTCTATGTCTTCTCCGAGAATTCCCTCGACACCATCCTGGGGCAGATCCGCGAGTTGCGCCCCAAGCTGGTGATCATCGACTCGATCCAGACGGTCTACCTGGAAGAGTTGACCAGCGCCGCCGGCAGCGTCTCGCAGGTGCGCGAGGGTGCCCTGCGCCTGATGCACGTCGCTAAAGAGTTGCATATCCCGGCCTTCCTCGTCGGCCACGTCACCAAAGATGGTACCATCGCCGGCCCGCGCGTCCTTGAGCATATTGTGGACGTGGTGCTCTACCTTGAGGGCGACCGCTTCCACCAGTATCGGCTACTGCGCGGCGTGAAGAACCGCTTTGGTTCGACCAATGAGGTCGGTGTTTTCGAGATGGCCGGCGACGGCATGCGCGAGGTCCTCAACCCCTCAGCGGTCTTCCTCGCCGAGCGCAGCGTCGGCACGCCCGGCTCGGCGGTAGCCGTGATGATGGAGGGCACCCGCCCGCTGCTGGTGGAGGTGCAGGCGCTCACCTCAAACACGAGCAACCCCCAGCCGCGCCGCACCACCAACGGGTTTGATATGAACCGCCTGCTGATGCTGGTGGCCGTCCTCACCAAGCGCGTTGGCATGCCACTGTTTAACCAAGATATTTATGTCAACATCGTCGGTGGCCTGCGGATCAGCGAACCCGCCGCCGACCTGGCCGTTGCCATGGCGATCACGTCATCCTTCCGCAACCAGCCCATCGCCGCCGACATGGTACTTATCGGCGAAGTCGGCCTCTCTGGCGAACTGCGCAGCGTCAGCCAGATCGATCGGCGGATCAGCGAGGCGGCCAAGCTCGGATTTCACCACGCCGTACTCCCCTCGGTCTCACAGGTAAGCCCGCCCAACGGCAGCACCCTCGTGCCCGCCCGCTCCCTGGCCGATGTAGTCGATCTGATCGCCCGTACGTAGGGGCGCAGTACCACCTCCCTTGTGTGATAGGGCGCATCACAATGCGCCCCTACGACACTCCTATGAAGGTTAGCCTTAACTTCCTGATGCGGATCACCGGCATGCTCGCCTTGGCCTACCTTGGCTGGGCGATCGGGCGCTCGCTCTCAGACCCGAGCCCCGATAACCTCCAGGTGTTCGCCACCCAGTTGCTGCTCCTGGCCGGGGCCGGGCTGGGCTTGCTCGTCACCCCCAGCCTGACGATTGAACCCATCCAGGATCTCCTGCGCCGCTCGCGCAGCATACCCATTACCGACCTCTTCCTGATCGGTGCGGGGGTGATGGTCGGGCTGATCTTCGCCGTGCTGCTCGCCGTGCCGGTCGCCTCGCTGCCCGAGCCGCTGAACCGCTACCTTCCGGCGGGCACCGCCGCCCTGCTGGCCTATCTTGGCGGCACCATCTTCGCCACCCGCAAGCGCGACATCGTCGAGAGCATGCGCCACTGGGGCCATTCAGCCCCCACTCTGACTCTCGATGCCAGAGAGGCGAAGCCGCCGACGCGCCGCATGATCCTCGATACAAGCGCGATCATCGACGGGCGGATCGCCGCTGTTGCCAGCACTGGCTTCCTGGAGGGCACCCTGATCGTCCCCGGATTCGTGTTGGCCGAACTCCAGCAGCTCGCCGACTCAGGCGATGATCTGCGCCGAGCCAAGGGCCGACGCGGTCTTGAGCTGCTCAACAACATGCAAAAACAGTCGCCCCTGCCGATTGAGGTGGTAAATATTGAAGTCTCCGGGGCCACAAAGGTAGACGATAAGCTCGTGGCGATGGCCCGCCAGTATAGCTGCCCGATCATCACGAACGATTTTAACCTCAATCGGGTCGCCGCGCTGCAGGGAGTGAAGGTACTCAGCCTGAACCAGCTCAGTGAGGCCGTCCGAGCGCCGGTGATCCAAGATCAGCGGCTCCTCGTGCAGATCCGCAACGAGGGCAACGCCCGCCAGCAGGGGGTTGGCTACCTTGAGGACGGCACCCCGGTGATTGTCGAGGACGCCCGCCATTTGATCGGCCAGTCTGCTGAGGTGATCATCACCCGGCTGCACCAGACCCAAACTGGCCGCCTTGTATTCGCTCATCTTGCCGAGTAGAAACTATGCGCGTCATTATCCAGCGGGTATCACAGGCGTCGGTCGAGGTTGAGGGCCGGATCGTCGGGTCGATTGGGGCGGGGCTGCTTGTGCTGATTGGCATCGGCCAAGGCGACGGCGAGGCCGAGGCCCAGCTTCTGGCCGAGAAGACCGCCCGGCTGCGCATCTTCGCCGACGACGAGGGACACCTCGACCGCTCGCTGATCGATGTTGGCGGCGCGGCCCTGGTCATCTCACAGTTTACCCTCTACGCCGACACGCGCCGGGGCCGTCGCCCCAGCTTCACTGACGCGGCCCCTCCCGAGGTGGCCGCCCCCCTGGTGGAGAGCTACGCCGCTACGCTGCGCGCACTGGGCGTACAGGTTGAGTCCGGCATCTTCGGCTTTCACATGCGCGTCACCAGCACCAACGATGGGCCGGTGACGATCAGCCTCGATAGCGAACTGTTCAGCCAGCCACGGCGCTAACGAGAGGGTGATTGCCTCGAAGCCCCCATAGCTCCAGCAACAGGTGACGTTACCAGAGAGGCCCGGCGGTTGCCGCGTCGCTGGGGATGCGCCCCAGACCGCGCTTTTTGTTCGTTTTTGGCAGATTCGCCGCCAAAGACGAACAAAAAAAGATCTTTCGGGGATGGCGAATCCTCCCCCACACCCCGCCAGCAGTATCTTTGCAACCGCCCTGACAGCGCAGGCACGATCAAGCCGTTCGCTTACACGGCATGCTATAATGCCCACGATCTCCCCACGAACGACCCGCCACATCACACACGTGTACAAGGCTGAACTCAGTATGGAGCCAGTACAGTGCCCGATCCGGCGGGAGGTAGATATCTATGTGGCGATGAGCCGGGGCCGGGCGGCCGCTGCGCAGATCGGCCTCACGCCTATTGATCGCACCCGCGTCGAGATCGTGATCCTTGAACTGTCACGCAACCTGCTCGCCCACGCCAGCGGCGGCATCCTTACGTTTAGCCTGCTCGATGACCCCACGTGCGGGCCGGGCTTGGCCATTGAGGCGACTGATACCGGCCCGGGGATCGCCAATATCGAACTGGCGATGCGGGATGGCTACAGCACCGCCCAGACTCTCGGGGCCGGTCTTCCAGGCGTGCGCCGTCTGACAGACCAATTTCATATTGAGTCCGAGGTTGGCGTAGGCACGCGCGTTTACGTGGTCAAGTGGCTACGGCCACCGCAGAGAACAATCTATGAGTGCTAGCTGGGGATCCGCGTGCCGCCCGAAAGAGGGTCAGTCGGTGAGCGGCGATGTTTTTGTGGTGGCACCTTTTGGTGCCAGCGGGCTCCATGTGGCGGTGATCGATGGGCTTGGCGGCGGCAGCGAGGCCGCACGCGCCGCTGAGGGTGCCGCCACCGTGATCCGCGCAAGACCCGACTACGAACCTCTCGACCTGATCCGCCAGGCGCACACCGCGCTGCACAACACTCGTGGGGCGGTGATCGGCATCCTCACCTTTGATCTCCAGCGGCGCGACGTCACCTACATCGGGGTGGGAAATATCGGTGCCCAAGTTTACAGCAGCCAGCCGATCAAGCCAATTTCAAAGAACGGCATCCTCGGCTACCGCCTGCCACAGTTGCTCAAGCTAAACTATAGCTATAATTTTGGGGACACCTTCGTTCTATATAGCGACGGCATCTCAAGCCGTTTTGGCCTTGACACACAGTTTAACTGTGACCAGCCCCCGCAAACGCTCGCCGATCTGATCCTCAGCCGTTATGGAAAGATGAACGATGATGCCACGGTGGTGGTGGTTCGAATCAGCGAGTAATCATGCCGATGAGTAACACACTCACCACATGGCTGTCCGCGCATCGGCTTGACCTGGTTGACCAGTGGGCCGGCTTGATCGGCGAGTCCATACCATCGTATGGCAACACGGCAGAGGACGAGGGCGTGATCACCGCCCTGAATGGGACGACGGTGAGCGTCGGGCAGTTCTACGATGTGCTGATCCTCGCCGCCGGGGGCGACTATGACGCCCTCAATGCACACATCCACGAAATCAGCTATCGTAGCGATATTCACGACCAGACGCTCAACGAGCGGCTAAACCGCGCCTTCGAGTTTCGCCGCACCATCCGCACGCTCATGCGCCAGCAGGTGAGCGACCCGGCCTGCGCTCTGGACATGATCGATGCGCTTGATCTGTTCTTTGAGTATCTGATCCGCATCCTCACCGATGGCTGGGTCGCCCATAACGCCGAGGCGCTCCGCGAGCGCGAGTTTATCGCCGAGAGCCTTGATGCAGCCTCCGCCGCCGCCGACCAGCGCGCCCTCCAACTGAAGGCGCTCAACGATATTTCCCAGCGCCTCTCGGCCAGCCTGGATCGCAGCCAGTTGCTCGATCTGGTGGCCACCAGCTTGCACCGGCTCACCGACGTCGTCCATATCGCGGTCTGGATGCCGCCCGCCGACAGGGCCGATGTGCTTGTGGCCGCCTACACCTGCGGCGAGGATGCCGATCTGACCCTGGGGCTGCAGATCAGCCTCGCCCAGACCAAGGATCTGACGATTCGCGCCTTCTGTAGCGGGCGGATCCAGTTTGAGATCACCCCCGATGTGACCCAGCAGGGCGGCTGGTATCGCGAAGGCTGCGGCGTCCTGGCCCTGCCCATGCTGCTCCACGATCGGTCGATCGGGGTGGTGACGATGCAGGATCCGAACCCGGTGGAGCAACTCCGCTTCCAGCAAGATCTGGCCCAGGGCGTGATCAGCCAGGCGGCGATTGCGATTCAGAACGCGAACCTCTACACCGAGGTACGCTCGCTCAATGTCGAGCTTGAGCATCGTGTGGAGGAGCGCACCCGCGAACTCCAGACAGAGAAAGATCGCCTCGCGACGATCAACGAGATCTCGGTCGAGGTGAGCAGTACCCTCGATCTGGACGCGCTGTTGAGTACCTCACTCACGGCGCTGGCCAACATCTCGCAGGCCGAGCACGCCTCGATTATGCTGGTTGAGCAGGATGACAGCAGCCTGCTCGTCACCCGCGCCGTCTATGGCGTGCCGTCAAGCCCAGGCAACTACATCCGCTTTCCGATCGGCTCAGGGATCGCCGGCTGGGTCGCCCAGCAACGCAAGGGCACCCTGGTCGATGATATTAGCGTCGACACGCGCTGGGTCTCGATCCCCGGCGGATCGCTGCGCAAGCGCCAGGGGTCGATGATCGCGGTGCCGCTGCTGATGCAGGGCGATGTGCTGGGGGTGATCACGATCTCGCACCGCGAGCCCGGATTCTTCCAGGAGGGCCACCTACGCATGTTGAACGCATGCGCCGGCCCGATCGCCATCGGCATCAACAACGCGAACCTCTTCCAGATGATCAGCGCCGAGGCCGAGCGGCGCTACGAACTGCTCGACCGCCAGCAGACGGAGTCCAGCCAGATCGAGGCGATCCTCCAGAATCTCTCCGACGGTGTGATCGTCTGCGACCTCTACGGCTCGGTGCTAATGGCGAACCAGGCCGCCAGCGACATCCTCGGGCGAAATATCGAAGATCTCCTGCTTTGGAACCTCCACGACATTATCACCCGCTATCTTGGCTCGCGCTCGGCGGATATGCCCCTGGCGGAACTGCTCACGCGCCCGCTCGACGCGAACGAGCAGCGCCGGATCTTCACGTCCATTGCGAAGGTGGGCACGCGCGTGATGAGCATGACCATGGGGCCAGTACTCAAAGATGACGGCCAGATGCTCGGTGCCCTGCTGGTGGTGCGCGACATCACCCGCGAGATCGAGGCCGACCGGCTGAAGACCGAGTTTATCGGCACGATGTCGCACGAGTTGCGCACGCCGATGACGGCGATCAAGGGCTTCACCCAGCTTCTGGGGATGGGCAGCCTCGGCCCGCTTAACGAGACGCAGCGCGAGTTTGTGAGCACGATCCACTCAAACACCGAGCGCATGATCGCCCTGATCAACGACGTACTCGACATCACCAAGATCGAGTCGGGCAGCGTCGATCTTGAGTGGCGCTCGCTGCACATGGCCGAGGCGCTCAGCAGCGTGATAACGGAGCTTCAGCCAACGATCAACGCACGCAGCCACAATCTGACGATCAGCATCCCGCCCGGCCTGCCCCTGGTGCGTGCCGACGCCCACCGGATCCACCAGATCCTCTTCAACCTGCTCTCCAACGCGGTGAAGTATACGCCCAAGGGCGGCAAAATCTGGGTCGAAGCCAACGAGGCGATTATCACCGACCTGCCAGATCAGGTGCGGGCCAGCGTGATTCCCAACAAACGCTACGCCCAGATGAACATCCGCGACACCGGCGTGGGCATCGACCGCGAGGACATGGTGCGGATCTTCGACCGCTTCTACCGCACCGAGAACCCGCTCAAGATCGAGGCCGGCGGCACCGGCCTCGGGCTTTCCCTGGTGAAGCCGCTGGTTGAGCTACTCGGCGGGCGGATTTGGGTCGAGAGTATTATCGGCGCGGGCAGCACGTTTAGCTTCATCCTTCCAGCGATCTAGGGCACTATCGCAATGAAACGACCAATCATTGGCATCGCGTGCATGAACAGCCAGGACGGGAGTGACAGCGCCCTGGTGGCCGTGCGCCCCGCCTACCTACGGGCAATTGAGGCCGCCGGTGGCGTCCCCCTGCTCATCCATCTCACCAACAACCTGGAGGTGGTGCGGACGCTCTACGCCTTGTGCGATGGCATTTTGCTCCCCGGCGGCGACGATATGGATCCGGCCTCCTTCGGCGAGGATCCCCACGCACAACTGGGCACGGTGGATCTTCAGCGCGATAAGGTTGAGATCACCCTGGCCCGCTGGACGCGCGAGGACAAGAAACCGCTGCTGGGTATCTGCCGTGGCATCCAGGTGATCAACGTGGCATTCGGCGGATCGCTCTACCAAGATATCCCCAGCCAGTTGCCCACGTCGCTCGATCACCAGGCCAACATGAAGGTACACAGATGGGATCTGCTCACCCACAGTATCGCGCTGGAGCCGGACAGTTGGCTGGCCGAGCAACTGTCCACCGCCACGGTGATGGGCAACACGATGCACCATCAGGCAGTGAAGGATCTCGCGCCGGGGATGCGGGTGGTCGGACGCGCGCCCGACGGGGTGATCGAGGCAATAGAAGGTGCTGGCGATCACTTTGTGGTGGCGGTGCAGTGCCATCCTGAACACCTCTGGGTCGAAACCGAGACACGCTGGCTGCGCTTCTTCGAGGGCTTTATTGCGGCCTGCGGACTCTAGACCAACGTGTACAAGGCACAAGGCAAAGTTATGCCTTGTGCCTTGTGTGTTGTGCATTGATATGATCGGCATCTTCGACTCGGGACTCGGCGGGCTCTCGGTGCTGCGCGCGATACACGGCATGCTCCCCGGCCACGACCTACTCTACCTCGCCGATAGCGCCTACTGCCCCTACGGGCCGCGCGCTCGGGCCGAGGTTCAGGCCCGGTCGCTGGCCTGCGGGCGCTGGCTGGTGAGTCGCGGCGCGGCCGTGGTCGTCATTGCATGCAACACCGCGACATCAGCGGCGGCCGACCTGCTGCGGGCCGAATTGCCGGTGCCGGTCGTGGGCATGGAGCCGGGGCTAAAGCCGGCCATCGCGGCGACCCGCAGCGGTCGGGTGGCGGTGCTGGCCACCAGCGGCACACTCCAGGGCGAGCGCTTCGCCAGCCTGGTGGAGCGGTTCGCCGGCGGGGCACAGATATCCACCGTGGCATGCCCCGACCTGGTGGCCTATGTGGAGGCGGGCGATCTGGCAGGCCCGCAGGCCCGCGCCGCAGTGGGTGGCTACATGGCCCCGCTGCGCGCCCAGGGCGTCGATACCATCGTCCTCGGCTGCACCCACTTCCCCTTTCTGCGCCACCTGATCGCCGACAGCGCTGGCCCCGAGACGGTGATTATCGACACCGGGCATGCGGTGGCCGCCCAGGTAGCCCGCGTGGTGTCGTCCATCGGCGACGGCCCCGGTCGCCGCGATCTACGCTGCGTTACGACTGGCGACCCTGCGGAGGTGGCCGGGCCGCTCGCCAGGGTGTGGGGCAGGCCGCTGCCGCTTGCGCATATCGACGTATAGGAAGAGGTGCCCCAGTCGGGGCACCTCTTCCTATACGTCGACGGTAAAAAAAACCTACCCGGTAGCCGGTGTCGGCTGAGGCTCCACCGGCGGCGGGTTCGAGTCGGGGGTCGGCGGCGGGTTCGAGTCGGGGGCGGGCGGCGAGTTCGAGTCAGCCGGAGTCGGAACCTCCGTCGTCGGCACGACGGGCGTGGACAGCGGCCTCCCATTCGGGCCAAGATCGACGGGGTTTACCTCGAAGATATTTGGCCAGGGGCGGAACTTTGTCACAAACTCCTGCTGATTAACCACCTCGCCGTTCTTCTTCACGATACGGGTGAAGGTGATCTGCATGCCACCGCGAGCGGTATCGGTCTGATGCCTAGTGCCGGGCCGGATCTTCGGCTCGGCTACGTAGACCGGCTCGGAGGGTGCGGGCACCCGGTCGGTGGTTGTGGGGCCATCGAGCAGCACCTGGCGACCGGTATCGGTGCCGTAGATCCGCACCTCGGCGGTCGTATGCGCGATATCGACGGTGGTTTGGATCAGCAGCCAGTGGCCCGTATCATTGAGGAACTTAAAATCCGGGCCGCCGGTGAAGATCGTCGCGTCCATACCTGGGCCATCGCCATAACGGGCGAAGGCGTGCTTATTGTACCAACTGATATAGAACGAGTGGCCCCAGCGCTCGGTAATCGGCAGGCCAGCCCAGAAGGCGGCGCGAAACGCCGTGGTGGAGTCCTGGCAGATGCCGCCGCCCCACTCAAGCTGGGTACGGTTCTTGATAATGGCGTAGCCTTCGACAAAGCCGTTGGAGGCATCGATATTGCCGACGGTACGGTTGAAGGAGAACTCCTCGTCGGGGGCGAGGAGGACGCCCTGGAGCAAGGCCATACCCGCCTTGATGTTCGTGATCCGGTAGGCGGCCGAGCCAGTGAAGTCGCTCTGGCCCACCGAGAGCAGTTGGTCGATACCGAGTTGGTTGAGGTTGGCCTGCGTAACCGGAGGCGGCAGACTGGCGAAGGGCAGCGTCAGCTCGCGCTGTGGGCTGGCCCCCTTAATCGCGGCGGGGATCATGTCAAAGGCGCGGGCCTCATCGACGCGCGCGCCGGCGGAACCCGCACGGAAGATCTGCAGGTCGCCGCCGTTCCATTCGACACGTGGGTACTTGCCCTTCACCTCGGTGGCATCGGCGATAGCCGTGATCTTCTGGCGGATCTGATCAACGTCCAGGCTGACTGACAGCGCATCGCCATTGCGGTCGGCAACCCGATCAACCCGCACGAGGCGAGCGAGATCATCCAGCGACCAGGTGAAGCTCTGGTCGCCGGCGTTGAGCGTTATCGGGCCAGAGAGCAGGCTGGCGATCTGCTGCTGGGCGGACTGGACGGCACCGTCGCTCAGGCGCGGCAGGAGTTCGCGCGTACGCAGGGCGATCTGCTGAGGCGAGAGATCCTGAACTGCTGCGGTGATCTCGTGGAGCGTGTCGCTGATCAGGAGTTGCTGGCCAGCCACCGAGGGGCGCACGTTGATCAGGGTGCCCTCTAGCTCAAGGCGTGCATCGACGGCGGGCTGATCGACCTCGGCGACATGCCCGACCAGGTAGCGCTGCATCGTGTCCTGGTTGATCGTCATATGCAGCGGCAGCTCAAGGCCATTCAGCCAGACTGCGGCGACCTCGCGCAGGTTCTCGAATAGGCCATTCCGGCGACCGGCCGCATAGGCGGCGTCGATGGCGCTATCGATTTCGAGCTGCATGCCAAGCTCGGACACCGTGGGCGTCCAGGTCTGGTCGCCATAGGTGAGGGTGAGGGGCTGGGCGAGGAACGGCGAGAACCGCGCCGCAAGCACCTGCTTGGCCTCAGCCGGTGTCATCTCACCGACGGACACGCCACGAATAGCGACATTCGGATAAATTTTGCCCACATGGCTGCGACCAAAGAGATAAAGGGTACCGCCAATGCCGCCAACCACCAGCAAAAGTAGAGCTGTCAGGATGAGCCAGGCCCAGCGCCTCCAGGATCGCGGGCGCGCCGCCCGTGATCTGGGGGCACGTGAAGAAGGGATTCCCCCTTCAGTGTGGCCTGCCGATGGGCCAAGGGGTGAGGAATGCTCAACCGACACCAGGACCTCCTCGAAGAGAATGGGGGATGATCATATGTAACACGAACACTCATTTGCCTTGATCACTATAACCGCCTGCACCAGCGGTGTCAATGAGTGAAAGGTGACAGGCCAGGATCGCGGCAACAGCGCATCCGGTGAATTTTTGATGGTGAATTCACTATCTCAAATCGTAGCGCTTTTTCAACGACACCTAAAAACACGTTATGTCTTCATATGAATCTGGCCCAACGAACATTTGTATTGACGTAACCTACAGCCGCGTGCTACTATAGCCATTATGCAGCCAATCGCGGTCATCGGCTCGCCCAACAGCACCACCACCTTCACCGTAGACATCCTGGAGACGGCGCGGGACAGGGCGCTCGATCACGCCTGGGTGACGTTCGAGGTGGTAGAGCGCTTCAACGGCAAGGCGTACCGCAAGCGGGCGCTTTGCCAGCTCGGCGGGATCGTGACCCGCAACCGCTGGCACGAGGATCCGGTGATCCGCTCGGTGATCAAGCACCAGGGTGCCCTACCGGCGCTCAGTGGCGAGAGCGACCTGACCAGCGCCCAACTCACGGCGCTCGGGGTCTTTCTGCTTGAGGATGACGGGCGCGTCCGCCGCCGCACCACCCTGAGCACCCCGCCGCCCAGCGGCACGCCGGTCTTCCCGGCCAGCGCCGAGTCGCTCCAGGAGCTTGTCCACACCGAGCCAGGAATCTTCTACGCCGGCACCTCGCCCGGCGACGGTCTGCCCGTGCCGCTGACTATACGCCACTTCGGGGACACCGACGATGGCGGATTCGGCGAGGCGGTGATGATGGGCATCTTCGGGCAGACCCGCAGCGGCAAGAGCATCCTGGCCTCACAGATCCTAGCCGGATTCGCAGCCAACCCGCAGTTGGGCATCCTTGTCCTCGACCCGCAGGGCGAGTTTGGGCGCGACCGTTTCGCCGCCGGGGATAACCGGGTGGACTTCAGCGTGAAGCGGCTGATGTCCTCGCTCAACCAAACCCGCCCGGTCACGGTGACCAGCACCAATGAGGTTGCCCTGGAGGGCGCGGAGGCGTTCACCGAGACGCTGCGCCGGGCGGGGTTCTTCGAGAGCCTGGGCTTTAAGGGCCACCATAAGGAGCGCGAGGCCAGCGAGCGCTTGGCCCATCTGCTCTCTGAGCTGAACGATGCCACCGGCAAACACCGCCCGGTGCGCGATCTGCGCGGGGCCGATATGCCCCTGCTCGTGCGGGATCTGGCCCGCTTTGCGGACGTGATCTACGCCAGCCGCCCCGGCACCACCCCTGGCGAGGGCCAGCGCGCCCAGGACGTGTTGGCCCGCTACCAGCTCGACGAGGCTCGCCTGCGCCGGGTCTGGGCCGAGTCGCTCACCGCCTTCCGCACCGACGCCGGGCGCACCCCGCTCTCGCAACTCATCTCGCGTGTGCTGACCGACCGCGAGGTGGTGGTGCTCTCCTTCGCCCAGGAGGACGCCCACGACGCTGTGCCCTACTTCCTGCTCAACGAGATCCTCACCCGCCTGCGCCAGGTTATCCACCGCAGCTTCCATAACGGCCAGCAGAGCAACGCCCTGGTGGTACTCGACGAGGCCCACCTCTTCGCCGGCGAACACGCCAGCGAGAGCGCCGATGGCTCGCGCACGCGCACCCTGCTCGCCCAGAGCGTGCGGATGACCGGCAAGTACGGCGTCGGCTGGCTCTTCATCACCCAGACGCTCCACGACTTCGACAAGACCATTCTGCGCCAGCTGCAGGTGAAGATCTTCGGCCAGGGCTTCAAGCTTGGTGCCGACCGCGAGTTTGTCGAGACGGAGTTGGGCAGAGAGGGTTTCGCGCGCTACTGCTCGCTGCCCGACCCCAAACGCACCGGACGCTACACCTTCATGGTCACCGGCCCGATTGTCGCCCTCGGCTCCCTCGGCACGCCCCTCGTACTCCAGGGTTTCCGCAGCACCGACGACCTGATGCGCGCGAACCCGCACTGCTTCCGCATTACCTGACGATTTGCCGGTGGCCGAAGGGACGAAGCATCGCGCCCTTGGGAATAATTGCACCGCGTTGCGATCGTACATCTCGGCGTTGGCCTTATCTACCTCCCCGGAGCCTTATATGTCAGCTCCCGCAAAAGGCACGCGGTCATCCCAGCCGCCCGGCCCGTAAACGGGCGGGCGAGGTTGACGACGGCCGCTGAAGCGGCCTGTCTGAGACCGCTTCAGTGGCCGTCGTAGACCTCGCCGGGGGCTGAAGCCCCCGGTGAACGTTGCCGCGACCGCGTGACTTTTGCGGTAGTGCCTTTTTTTCTTTCGGATGGGCGAAGCCCCTGCGAGCCTCCCCGTCGGGGGACTACAACGGCAGTACTAGCGGCTATCGGCTATGTTCACCTCAGCGAGCGTTTGCTCACAGGGTTGCATTCCCGCATTGGCTACGGTACAATTGTTCGGATACGAGTATTCGCAGCGTTGCGCACCTCCCGATGGCCAACGAACATAGACGCATCCATGGGATCATCGGGATCATCGTCCAGGAAACGCTCACGCATAGGTAGCACGCGCATCCGTCCAGAGAGGGACGCCATGCCAACACCACCTCGCTCGCGTGCCCAGCTCGCCAGGGAAAATCGCGCCTTGCAGGCCCGCCTCGCCGAGGCGGAGCGGGCCTTAGCGGCGCTTCGCAGCAGCGAGCAGGGTGTGGGCGACGCGCTGCCAAGCAATGCGATTGATATCGCCGCGCGCAAGCATGCCGACGCCACGATCCTCCGGCTGGCCGAGCGTCTGGATCTGGCGACCCGCGCCGCCCACATGGGCGTGTGGGACTGGGATATTCAGAAGAACGAACTGGTCTGGGATGACCGGATGTATGAACTCTACGGCGTGAGGCGCGAAAATTTCGTCGGGGCCTACGAAGCCTGGCTGAAGGGGCTGCATCCCGATGATCGCGCGGCCAGCGATGCGATCTCGGCCCAGGCGCGGCGCGGCGAGTGCGCCTACGATACCGAGTTTCGGGTGGTCTGGCCTGACGGATCTATTCACGTCATGAAGGCGTCTGGCGATGTGTTTCGGGAAGACGACGGCACGCCCCTGCGGATGATCGGCGTCAACTATGATATCACCGCGCGCAAGAACGCCGAGCATGCGGCGCATGAACTGCTGCTGCGCCTGCAGAAGCTGGCGGCCCAGATCCCCGGCATGATCTTTCAATACAAGCTGCGCATGGATGGCAGCACGTGCTTTCCCTATGTCAGCCCAGGCATCCGCACGATCTACGGGATTGCGCCGGACGCGGTGCGCGAGGATGCCGCACCCATACTCCAGATGCGGCACCCAGATGACGCCGAGGCCATGACGGACTCGATCCAGGAGTCGGCGCGCACGCTGACGCCCTGGCATCATGAGTATCGGATTCAGCTGCCTGACGGGACGGAGCGCTGGCTGTACGGGGACGCCAACCCCGAGCGTGACGCGGACGGGGGGACGCTATGGCACGGCTTCCTCACGGATATCACCGCGCGGAAGCAGGCCGAGGCCGCCCTGCAACATGCCATGGAGGCGCTTACGGGCGCGAATGCCAACCTGGAGCGCCAGACGGACGAGCTGCAGGTTGGCGCGGCGCGTCTGCGCGCGGTGCTGCACGAGAAAGACGTCCTGCTTAAAGAGATCCACCATCGGGTTAAGAATAACCTGCAGGTGGTGATCAGCCTGCTGCGGCTCCAGAGCCGACATGTCACCGATGCGCAGGCGGTGGAGGTGCTGCGCAATAGCCGTCAGCGCGTCGAGGTGATGGCCCTCGTCCACGAGCTGCTCTACCGCACCGAAGATATGGCCGCAATCGACGCCACGCGCTATTTCCAGCAACTCGGCACCCAGCTCACCCAGATCTATGCGGTCACTGCCGACCAGATCACGCTGTCGGTCGCCGCTGAGGGGATCTGGTTGAGCCTAAACCAGGCGGTGCCGTGCGGGATGATCGTCAGCGAGTTGCTCGCCAACAGCCTGAAGTATGCCTTCCCGAACGGACAGCACGGCGAGATCGGGATCGCGCTGCGCGCCACCAGCCTAGCTATGCTCACCCTGACGGTCTGGGATACGGGGATCGGATTCGCCAGCAGCGCCGATGTGGTCCGGCCACCGTCGCTAGGCATGACCCTCGTCCACGACCTGGTGCAGCAACTGCACGGCACCACCGTGATCACCCACGGCGCGGGCGTCACCGTCACCATCAGCTTCCCGATCGATGCGGTGTTGGCCCAGGCGACGACTGCATCCTGATCCGACCGGCGACGGCGGTCGACCCGCTAGGCCGGTCGATACATCCGCAGAACGTGCCCGGTCACGATGAGCGACGCATCGCTCATGGCATGGGTCAATCCGGCTTGACCGTCTACGGCGTTCGTCGTGCCGCCTTCCAGGCGGCCAGATGCGATGGACGGCATATTGAACGATCAAGCTGAAATGGCCGACTCTGAACCATGCCTTATAGCTGGGGCGCGCTACTCTCTGATCAAGGGTCGCTTGGGGAGTGGTCCTTTGGTGAGGCTAGATAGTGGATCGGGTAAGCCGGACTGGACGTTTAAGGGAGGCAATAGCAATCAAATCCATACTGCGGCAGGCCAGGTCGCATACGCTGGGTGCCTCAATGCGATCAATATAGCAGTGCAACAGCTGGTCTGGGAGCCAGACTTTCAGGATGATGCGCGCTGTCGATTCGTCACAATACTTGACAACCTGGTGCTTGTCGACGTCTACGCGGAGTTCCATCGTCAGCAGCCTGGTCTCTTTGCGTTCGACCGTGCGACCGAGGCATTGCGATGGCGGGTTGATGTCCCGAACGCTAAGTCGGGGGCATCCTTGGCGACGCCCCCCGTGTCGGTGAACTCACAGGTGGTTCTCATCACTACCCAGGGCGATATAGAATCGGTCGCCCTGGATACAGGTGTCACACAGTGGCAGACCACGATTGAGTATCAAGCTGGTTATGATGACCCTGAGTTTTTCGCGGTTGTAGCTGACCAGACGCTGGTTGTGGGCAATTCCTTTGGCCCGAATATCATCGGCGTTAATCTTGGAACCGGCGACCATAGCTGGACGGTGCATAATGCAGTAAGCTACCCAAGCCTAAAGGCCGTGGGCTTTAGGCTTGGGTAGCTTACTGCGTAGGGAGGCTCTATGGCTCGTCGTCTCGCGCTGATTCTTTTCGTCCTCGTGAACTTCCTTCCGCTGATAAATCCTCCCGTCGCTCCAGTGGCCATCGCCTCTGCACCCCTTACCAACAGCATTGCCCCGCCGCCGCTGCCGCGATCCTGCATCGGCGGCGGCACACCCCTCGACTACGCCCAGCCGATCTGCTGCGTCAGCGGCTACGTCTACCTGAACGACGTGCCGCTGGCCGGGGCCGCCGTCACTATCAGCATTGGAGGGCACACGCTCAACACCCAGACCCAGGTCTACCCCGGCAGCCCGCTGCCCTACTTCAGCGTCAGCCTCGTCGCCGGGTCGCTGAACGTCCAGCCCGGCGATGCGGGGACGATCAGCGCCAGCGCCAGCGCGAGCGGGCAGCGCAAGAGCGTGAGCTTCACGGCCCAGGAGGGCGGGCAGCAGATCGACGTGGCGCTGCCGCAGATCGCCCTGGATGCGACATGGACGCCGGGCGAGCAGCCGCTGCCGGAGATCCGCAGCGCCGCGATGGCCTACGACGCCGCGCGCGGGCGGATGATCCTCTTTGGCGGGCTGGCCCAGCAGGGCGGCATCGGCGTGCCGCTGGACAAAACCTGGGAGTGGGATGGCACCAGCTGGATGCGCCGCACGCCGGTCAACGCGCCCCCGGCCCGCTCGGGGCACGCCCTGGCCTACGACACCGCCCGCCAGCGCATCGTACTCTTCGGCGGCACTGATGCCAGCGGTGCTGTCCTCACCGATACCTGGGAGTGGGACGGCGTTAGCTGGCTGGAGTATTTGCCCGCAGCAATCCCGGCCATCAGCGGCCAGCCAACGCTGGTCTACGACAGCCTGCGGGCGCGGGTGCTGCTGATCGGGGCCAATGCGAGCGCCCCGAGCCAGCTCGCCACCTGGGTTTGGGACGGCACAGGCTGGACGCAGATCCCGACCAGCATCCCGTCCGCCCGCACCGGCTTTAGCCTGGCCTATGACGCCGGGCGCGACCGGGTGGTGCTCTTCGGCGGCCTGCGGGCTGGCGTGTTGCAGCAGGATACCTGGGAGTTCAATGGCACGGCCTGGGCGCGCACCTACCCGCTCAACCCGCCCACGGCCCGCAGCGGCCACGCGATGATCTACGACGCGCTGCGCCAGCGCGTCGTACTAGTGGGCGGCGTAGATGCTACCGGCAAGCCCCTGGAGGACAGTTACACCTACGACGGTAGCATCTGGGCCGCGCTGGATGTCGATCTGCCGCCGCGCGCAAATGCCCTGCTGGCCTACGACAGCGCCCGCAGTCTGGTGATCCTCGCGGGCGGCTACAGCGATGCTGCTGCTACCACGTATCCCAACGAGACCTGGGAGCTAGACGCGGTTGACTGGAATCAGCGTGCGCCGAGGGCGAGTCCGACACGACCTGAAAACTATCCAATGGTCTACAACGCTTCCCGCCAGCGTATCCTGCTCTTTGTTGGTTTTGGACATAACGACACCTGGGAATGGGATGGCATAAGTTGGACCCCGCGCACCCCGCCCGCTACACCTTCCTTTGCGCGCGGTGGCTTTAACCTGGCCTATGATCAGGCGCGGAAACAGGTTGTCCTGTTTGGTGGAGAACCATTGCTCGGCTCTCCCTCCAATGATACTTGGGCATGGGATGGACATACTTGGACCCAGCTTCACCCCGCTGTTGCTCCTTCAATACGAGACAACGCCGAGATGGTCTATGATACGGTGCGGCAACGTATCGTCTTATTTGGTGGGGTCGTCTCCGCTGGTGTATACCTGAGTGACACCTGGGAATGGGACGGGAACATCTGGACAGAGCTTCACCCGGCGCTCTCTCCGCCGAGTCTTCCAAGGAGAGCGATGGCGTATGATGCAACGCGCGGGCGAACGGTCTTGCTGGTGGAATCGGAAGCCTACACATGGGAATGGGATGGCGGTAGCTGGACGAAGTCTGCTACCCAAATACCCGCTCCACTCTCAGGGTATGGCGAAAGACAGCTGGGATATGATGCGGTAAGCCAGCGTGTCATCGAGTTTGGCGGCTGGTCTTATAGTGCGGGCGTCTATGTATCTGATACATGGCAGTGGGATGGTCAGCAATGGACGAGGCTTACACCACCCGCATCGCCACCGGGTCGCTTAGGACATAAGCTCGTCTCTGATTCAACACGCCAGCGCATTGTCCTATTTGGAGGGTTCGGGTTCGTTTCTGCCAATACTGAGGGTGATTTCAACGATACCTGGACGTGGAACGGCACCACTTGGCACGAACAGATCGATGACAGCTACGTTCCCGGCCAACTCAGTGCGGCGGCAATGGACGACACCCACGACGGCTTCAGCCTGCTGTTTGGCGGGCGGAAGCCCGACGCCAGCCTCAGCGGGCGTACCTTCCATTGGCAGGGCAACCGCTGGCTCCAGCTCGACCCCGTCACAATCCCCCCGCCGCGCCAGTCCCACCAGATCGCCCGCAACGTCGACGGCAGTCTGCTGCTGATGTTCGGCGGCGCGGGTGTCGGCGGCGGCTACCTCGACGATACCTGGCTCTGGAATGGCACCGACTGGCGGCTCCAGGCTCCCGCCAGCCGCCCGACGGCCCGCGCTGATTACAGCCTGACCTACGACACGCGCCGCAACGTCTGGGTGCTGTTCGGCGGGCAGAGCAGCAGCTACCTGGGCGACACCTGGGAATATGACGGCAGCGCGTGGCGGCAGGTCAGCCCGAGCGGGGCACCGCCCGCCCGCGCCGGGGCCACGCTGACCTACGACCAGAGTCGCCGTGTGGCCGTGCTCGTCGGCGGGCAGAACGCTGGCGGCCTGCTGGGCGACGTGTGGGAGTACGACGGCAGCGCCTGGACGAACGTCACCCCCGCGCAGCCGCTGGTCGCCCGTACCGGACACGGCGCGGCCTACGATCCCAGCCGGGGCGTGGTGGTGGTGACTGGCGGGCTCGATGATGTCGGGGTGCGCGGCGACACCTGGGAGTGGAACGGAGCCTTCTGGCGCGAGCGCATCGCCAAGACGCCGCTGATCGCCCGCTACCGCATGGCCGTGGCCTACGACACCGCGCGCGGCGAGCTGGTCGCCTTTGGCGGCGAGGACGACACGGGCACGATCTTCGCCGACACCCAGATCCATCAGGCCAGCGGGTCGCTCTCGGTGCCGATCCCGGTCGCCACCATCTCGCGGATCACCCCGCGTGATGCGCGTCAGGGCGTCGATACAATCAGCTTTGAGGGCCGGGGCGCGGACACCGATAGCACCGACGTGATCGCCGCCTACCGCTGGACGCACAACGGCAACGTGATCAGCGACCAGCCCACGTTTACCCTCCCCGCCAGCGCCCTGCCCCTCAGCGAGCAGGTGATCCGCTTTGCGGTGCAGGACAACGAGGGCGACTGGTCGCACCCCATCGAGCAGCGGATCTACATTCGCGACGGCAACGCCGCCATCAGCACCGGCGCGAAGACCTGGACGCTGCTGATCTACGCCGTCGCCGACAACAACCTCGACCCGTATATGGGCGAGAGCGCCACCTTCAACGCGATGCTCTACCGCATGCGCAACGCGGGCGCGCAGGCGAATGTCCAGGTCGGCATACTCTACGACGGGCCGGGGGTCAACGACACCCGCCGCTATATTCTCCAGGCCGACGGGCAGTGGCGCACCGAGACTCTGTCCGAAGCTCGTATGGACGAGATGGCGACCCTGCGCGACTTTGTGCGCTGGGGCTACGCGACCTTCCAGAGCGACTACTACGCGCTGTCTCTGGTCGATCACGCCAACGGGGTGGTCGGTTTCGGCCAGGATAACACCACGGACAGCACGGGCAAGGCGTTTCTTACCCCGATTGAGCTGCGTACCGCCCTCCAGCAGGCCACCGACAGCGGCGTGCGCAAACTGGATGTGCTGCACGTCGATGGCTGCTCGTTCGGGCTGCTGGAGGACGCCGCGATTGCGGCCGACCTCGCCCAGTATATGATCGTCTCGCCCAACACCGGCTGGGGCGTCTTCGCCTACGACCCCTACCGCCAGATCGCCGGGCGCGCAACCGACCCACGGGACTACGCGCACAATGTCGCCCAGGCCTACGCCAGCGCCGTTCGTGCGTGGGGGCGACCCTATACGGTCGCGGTGTTTGATATGGCGCGCTTTGCCGAACTGAACCGCCGCGTCAGCGACCTTGGCGATCAGTTGCTGGCCTACACGCTGGCCGTCCCGGCCACCCGCGTCGAGCAACTGCGCGGTCTGCGCAATACCAGCCAGAAGTACGACTCGGGCGGCGTCTACCTGGAGATCGACCCCGAGGACAGCTACGTCGATCTGGTTGACTTTGCGCGGCAGGCGCAGGCCAGCGTGCGTGATGCGAACGTCCAGCACGCGGCGGGCGCGGTGATCGACGCCGTGCAGGGCACCACGGGGAGCGCGCCCTTCGTGATCGACGAGTCCCACGCCTCGGGGCGGTTTATGGGCTACGACCCATTCCAGGGCCAGGATCGCACGTTCACGGTCACGCTGGATCACGCGACAGGGCTGGCGATCTTCTACCCGCCGCGCAACAGCACCAACACCGCCAGCGCGTACATGGCCTACGTGCAGCACCGCCTGTTCGACACCACGCGGGACAGCGGCTGGACGCGCTTCCTGGCGCAGGGCATACCGCCCCAGCTCAGCGGCGACGCATCGCCGATGCCGAACGATGTCCTGATCCCGCCGCTCACCCTGGGCGTGCAGGCGTCAACAGCGCAGCGGATCTACCTGCCCATAGTTGTGCGCTGATGTGTACGGTGGAGGTGGCGGGCCAAGGGAAGGTTTTCCTCAGCCCCCAGCGTGTGTTCCCGCAATCTTCCAGCGTATGACAACCAGGGCTAATGCAACGTCGCTGGGGCTGCGCCCCAGACCGCGCTTTTGGTTGGTTTTTGGTGGCTTCGCCGCCAAAAACCAACCAAAAAAGATCGTTCGGGGGTGGCGTTGCCAGCCCCAACCCCCCGCCGGAGGCGACTGTGCCACCGCCCTGGTATGACAACGGTCTTGTCTTCATATTACGCCAGCGCGGGTAGCCGCAGATCCGCTGTCCGCAGCAGCGGCTGGAGCGCGGCCCAGTAGTAGGGGTGGTCGTAGCCCGCCGCGCGCACCGCTGACTGGGCCTGCTGGATCGCGGCCCCGAGCCCGACGTCGCAGCGCAGGGCTCGGTAGCAGTCCGCGACGAAGATCCGCGCCGCCTCGGCGTCAATCTGCCAGAGACCGGCGACGACCGCCGTGACCCCAGCCGCCAGAAATGAGCCGGAGAGCGCCAGGGCCAGCCCGCCCAGCGGGGCCACGGCGTTGGTCTCGCAGGCGCTCAGTACCGCCAGCGCCGTACCCGCTAGGTTCAGGTTGAATACATCGGCCAGGAGTACCGGCCCGTCGGCAAGGGTAATCGCCGAGAGCAGGGGCTGCTGGGCATTTAGGCGCCCGTGCGCGCTGATATGCAGCAGCAATGCCCCAGTCGCCCCAACAAGATCGCCGCTTGTCGCCTGCGGCACCACCCGCGCCGTGGGGAAGATCTGCGCGTAGGCGGCCAGTTCTGCGGCCACCTGCGCCGCGATCCCCGCGTCGGCGCAGCCGAGGGCCAGCGGCGGGCCGGCTGCAACCGGCGGGCGCTCCAGGGCCAGCAGCGCCAGGGATGGCACCAGGCTCAAGGTGTGCCGCTGGCCCAGGTAGGGATCTGTTGGGCTGCTGCGGTCATAGAACGCGGCCCAGGGCAGGTCGGCGAGCGCCCCGTCGGGGGCGAGGATGAGCGGCGCATCGGCCAAGAGCGGGCCAAGCGGCGTCACCAGCAGGTCGTGCAGCTCGGCAAAGATCATGTCGGTGGCGCGGCGCTGGGCGGCCGCGCGCGCCCGCTGCGCGGCGGGCGGCAGCTTCGCGAGGGACTGGAGCCGCAGCCCCAGGCGCTCGGCGGCGTCACGGATCGCCGCCGTCTTACCCAGGGACACCCAGCGCGGCGCGGATGATCGCGTCAGCAGACACGCCATCGCCTGGCGCTCGCCGAGCATGTACTCGACGGCCACGGCCCCGGCGGGGATCTGCGCCTGGATGGCCTCCAGCGAGGGCAGGGGAAGCGGAGCGCGCTCCGGTCGTGCGGCCCGCAGCGTGACCAGCGCCGCGCGGATATGATCTTGGCAGACCGTGCGCTCCGCATCGTCGGACGCCTCGCGCAGCTGGCCCTCCCAGAAGATCAGCGCGGCGCGGGCGGTATACCACGTCGCGTCGGGCGGCTCCAGCTGGCGGGGGGCGATCATATCGGCCCAGATCCCGCCCTTCGCCGTGAGCAGGGCCGCAAGCGCCAGGGCGGGCCGGCCCTCGCGGATATATGCCTCGGACAGACGCGTGTGCAGCAGCGACTGGCTGGTCAGTGCGCGGGCCTTCAGCTCCTCGACCGGCATCGCCCGGCGCATCGACGCCGCCAGGTCGGCGGCGCGCTGGAGCGCCGCGCTGGCGGATCGGCCCCGCGACACGGACGCAAGCCCCTCTAGCGCCTGCTGCTCCAGCCCCGGCTGGCCGAGTGCCGCCGCCTGCGCGGCGAGCGCACGATAGCGCGGCCCGGCATCGCGGCGCATGGCGGCGGCCAGGTCGGCGGCGATCAGCCCCGCCTGGAGCGCGGCAGCCGGCACATCGAGCGCCGCAAGATCGGCCACCGCCGCGTCGGCCTGGGCCAGCAGCGCCGCCCGATCCGTCGTCGGCTGAAGGGACGGGTGGGCCTGGAGCGCGGCCAGGGTCGCCCGCAGCGTGGGCGAGACCCGCTCGACCAGGGCGACCGCCCGCGCCCGCAGCGCCTCGCGGTCGCGCACCAGCCAGCGCAACTGGTCAAAGACCCACGGCGGCAGGCTGCGCTCGGCGGCCAGGGCCAGCCGAAGCGCGAGCAGGGCCGCCTCGACGCTCTCCTCGGCCAGTTCGTGCGCCGCGAACAGTTGCGCGGCGGCGCGGGCCGCCCGGTAGCCCTCCTCGTACATCCCCAGCCGCTCGTAGAGCAGCGCCTCCTCGACCGCCACCGTGGCCCCCTCGACCATCAGTTCGGGGGGGAAGCCCGCGCGGGCCGCGTGCAGCAAGCGCAGCGCCTGGATCAGCCGATCCTGGAGCGTACACAGGCGGGCCTGGTTGACCGCAACCCGCGCCACCAGATCGGCGTAGCCCTCGGCCACGGCCAGATCCCGCGCCCGATCAAGCGAGTTCGCCGCCAGGGCCAGGTCGCCCAGAAACATCGCCGCAAACGCCTGGTTGATCCGGGCCATGATCACGAAATCGGGGAACTCGCAGCGCAGCGCCATCTGCTCGGCCTCGCGGGCGTAGACCAGCATCGCCGGGTACTGCCCCCGGCGGGCCTCCAGATCCGCACGGTTGACCAGCAGCGGCGGGAGCCGCTGGAGCAGCCCGTGTTCGCGGAGCGTCGCCTCGGCCTCGGCAAGCGCCGCCGCCCCCGCGTCAACCCGACCGAGCCGGGCCAGCAGCGGCCCCCGGTTCACCTGCACGCGCGCCGCCAGCACCGGCACATCTCGGTAAACGACGTAGGCCGCATCGAAGTGCGCGAGGGCCGCCGCGCTCTCCCGGTGCATCTGCGCCAGCCCCGCGCACCAGTGCGCCTCCGCCGTATCGGCGGGCTGGCCACTGGCCTGGGCGATAGCCCACGCCTGCCGCACCAGTTCCTCTACCAGATCGTAGCTGCCCTGGCTGCACGCCGCGACAATCGCGTCCTTGAGTTGCTGGAAGGCCGGGTTGCCGCTACTGCCCATCGCCGAGCACAATCGGCGGGGTCAGGAGCACCCCTGCGTCGAGGCCAATCCGCAGATGGTAGCTCCCGGCGGGGAGGCGGTCAAACGCGAAGAAGCCACCGTCATCCGTGGTGCGCGTGCGGCGGCGGCCATCGGGCGTGCGCAGCACCACCGCCGTCGCGCCCAGCGGCTCGCCGCGCTGCTCCAGATAGCCGCGCAGCCGCCAGGAATCTGCGGCGACCGGCTGGATGCGGACGACCACATGCGCGGCCAGTTCGGTGGAAACCAGCACCGCGCCCCCCCGCTCATCATCGCGGTCGCCCTTGGTTGTGGGTGCGCCGGCCGGTAGGGTGGCGAGGAAGAGTGCGGGGACAGCCTGGCGCTTTGCGCCGGTGCCCTCAAGCAGATAGGCCATGCGTGCGCGACCGGACGCGCTCACCCGCAGGTAGGCGGCAACCCGCAACCGCTGGCGGGCGGTGGCTTGGCCAGCGGCAACATCAACCAGATCCTGCGCACTGGGAATCACCGTCTGCGGGGCAAGGGCGTGCAGGCGCTGATTGGCACGCTCCAGCAGCGCCAGTTGCTGCTGGAGCGCGGGGGAATGTGCGAGAGCCTCACCCACATGCGGCGACCGCTCCCCCTCCACATACGCCTGGAGTTCGCCTTCCTCAATCGCCTCGTTGGTGCTATCCACCGCATCACCTCATGCTGAACCACGAATAGGACTAGTCACTTAGATCGGTACTGATCTAAACCGAACGCGGCCACCGTTTCCCAGTTCACCCCTCAAACAGATCGCGCACATCGGGAAGCGTACTGAGATAACGGATGCTGCGCTCAACCGAGCGGAAGACCTGTGATTTGGCAACATCCCAGCCCTGTTGTCTCAGCGCCTCAACCGTCTCATCGGGCGATAGATCCAGCCCAAAGCGCAAGCGGAAAATCTCGCGGTCTACCGGCTTGCGGATGCGCTCCAGCAGCCACTCAAACCGCATGAACTTCTCAAGCTCGGTGATATCCGAGTGGAGATCGGCGATCTCATCGCCGGACTCGGCCTGAGCCTGCTCAATTGACACGGTGAATGAACCAGATTCAGCGCGGATCTGATCGTAGGCCAGATTCCTGCCGGTAATTTTGAGATACGCCTGATAGGCGACAAAGGGCCTGGGCGGCGGCGGGTTGATCAGGTAGGGGCTCTCGCGGTTACGCATCTTCACCACGATCTGAAGCAACACATCCTGCACCCAGTCATCGATCAGGTCGCGCCGTCGCAGCGGGCAATGTCGGCGGGCCAGCGGCTCACTAACCTGGATAAGCGTCGTAATCGCCGGGTCATCGTGGGCAGATGCTCGTTGCAAGATCGCGTCGCAGTTCGTCGTATCGCGCTCCCCGCGCAGCCGAAAGCGCTGGAGTTGCTGCTCACACGCCGCGCAGAGGGACTCCAGGGTTGATGGTTCAAGTGACATACATACCCATAACTAAGCAATTACCGGTTGAGGCGCTTCGCTGGTGTGCGTGCCGTCTTTGCGCGACGCTTCTTTTCGGGAATCAGTTGAATCAGTGCCCGCAACGCCGCATTCACTGCCTCGGCATCACGAAAATACATGTACACATCGGGGTCAAGAGTAATTGTCCTCTCTGGCTTTATGACATGTTGGATAAGCGTTGTTCCATCAGATTGATTGACGTGAATGGTATAGCCATCACGCATACGCTGATAATACGCGCCACGCACACCCACCTTCCCAGAGAGATCATACTCAGGAAGCATCTCGCCATCTTCGGGTGGTACTACTTTATCCTCGCTCATAAGGTTTTCGCTCCTGTCGTGTTGCGATTCGACAGCTAATGATACGAATAACGCCATTACGGTCGGTATGAACAACAAGTAAGGATACGGTTATATTCCGATGTGCCAATACTAATGAACCGGTCTTCGCTATCCGAATGCGATTCATCATGAAACGTAAGGAGAAACGGATCTGTAAAAATAGTTATTGCATCTCGAAATGTAACACCATGCTTTTGTGTATTGCTCTTCGCCTTTTCTTCATCCCACTCAAATACAAAATCCATTAATACCCTCACATTGGAGTTTCATCGCACAAGTGTACCATAGTGCCAGCCGTATCGCAAGCCCATCCAAGACATCTGACCCAAAAACACGCTGGGAAAACCTCCGGCGAACATGCTCACTGTGGTAACGAGTCATCCGCTGAGTGACGGAGTCCACCCACATGACCGAGAGACAACCCGTGCCGATGCCATCCTCACCCGACACTCTTCTGACGCCGCGTGAACACTACGTTATGGATCGGGTTGTGTGCGGCGACAACGACAGACAGATCGGCCACCTGCTCGGTATCTCACCACAGACCGTGACCCACTACGTGCATGGCGTGTGCCTGAAGCTGGGCGTGCCCAATCGAACTGCCGCCGCCGTGTGGTACGACCTGCGCCACGGGCAACCCGCGACGGAGGATGGACGGCAGCCGCCCCACGAGCCCCTGAGCCCCCAGGAGCGCCGGGTGATCGAACTGGTCGCCGAGGGTGTCGGCGACCCGCAGATCGCGGCGCACCTCGGGGTATCGTTTTCCAGCGTGCGCCAGTACCTACTGAGCGTGCGCCGCAAGCTCGACGCGCCCAACCGCACCGCTGCCGCAGTTGAGTACTACCGCCAAGAAAGAGCATTGTCTCATATGAAAAAGACAGGTGGCGATAACGAGGGATGACCTCTACGATACAGGGTGGAACGCTGTCATATATGTAATGTGTTACTACCGCAAAAGGCACGCTGTCCGGCACCGCCCGCCGTCGGGCTGAAGCCCTCTGCTAGATTCAACGAAGCCCGCTGAAGCGGGCTAGATGAGCCCGCTTCAGCGGGCTTCGTCGAATCTAGCCCGCCCGTTTACGGGCCGGGCGCTTGGGATGACAGCGTGCCTTTTGCGGTAGTGCGTAATGTGTTACAGGAAGGATTCGTCTTGTCAAATACCCAGGGCTAAAGCTCTTGGGCTTGCGCCTCAACCCAAACGCTGAAGCGTCGGATCGGGCACCATAGGCTGTGTGACGGCAGCCCGCTGAATATTGATCGCCGCGTTGTAGTCGGCAGGAGCCGTATGTCTACACACAACACAACAGAATTGAGCCTGCGACCGGCGGTTTGCCCGTTCGGTATGCCCACAGACGCTACAGCGTTGGCTGGTGTAGCGCGGGTCAACGAAGACCACACGCACGCCCGCCCGTTGCGCCTTGTAGGCGATACAGGAACGCAGATGCAAGAATGCCCAATTGCTGTGTCGTGCCCGTTGGTCTGCGCTCTGAACCTTTACCCGCTCACGGATGCCTGCCAGATCTTCCAAGGCAATTCCGCGTGCGGTGCGTTTCGCAGTTTCCACAAGCCGCTTGCTGATTCGGTGATCGGTATCCTTTTGAAAGCGTTGCTGCCGCGCCTTCAATCGTTTCAGGTGTCGTTTGGCCGACTTGGTACGTACACGCTGGAGCGCGGCGCGGCGGGCGCGATACCAGCGGCGGAGGCGCTCTACGTCTGCGCCCGTGTACGTCTCGCCGTCACTATCGGCGGCGAGGGTGACGATCCCCAGGTCTACCCCAAGAAAGCCGGTCGGCTCATCAGGCGCAGGATCGGCCTTTGTCTGCGTGATGTGCAGATACCACACCCCATCACGGCAGAACAGCTCTGCGCCGCCGATCTTCCAGCTTCGGTCATAGAGCGTGTTTCGCTGGAACGTACCCAGATCCATCTGCCCCACCACGCGCCCGCCCAGCGTGTACAGGCTCACTTGATCCAGACGCATCAGGCGATAGGTTCGCATGTCGTAGCGGATCGAACTATCGTCGCGAAAGGTCGGGCAGGTTCGCGGGATAGACTCGCCCGTCTGCTTGTCGCGCCGCTCGGGGGCAGCACGCACGGCGCGAACCGCCTCTGCCGCCTTATCTCGCGCACAGCAGGCCAGTTGCGATCCCAGCCCGTAGGTGATTCGGCTTTCAAGATAGACGAGATGATGCAGCTTGTTCTTGTTCGTGACGTTCTGTGTCCACGCCACCGACGCACAATAGGTCGCGGCGCGATTAAACGCCACGGCAGTTGCGCGCAACGCGGCATTACTCGCGCTATCAAGCGCCAGTTTGCAGCATACCGTTCGGGTGGAAACAGTTTCACTCATAGAGACAGTATACCATACCTATCACGCCCGTACACCTCGGGGCTAAAGCCGCTCAAGCGGGGCGCTCCTCCCACGGCTAAAGCTCGTGGGTTTCCGCGCCTAAAGGTAAACCTTCAATGAACCGATCAATCCTCTTCCGCAGGCTGGCGAGTGTGGTTACGCTGTTGTTTGTGGCACTGCTGTTCGGGACTCGATCTGTGGCGCAGAGCGCACCATCGATCAGCGGTTTTCGACTGCCATTCGAGGGAGGGCCATTTAGTATTGTTCAGGGACCTAGTTGCCCTCAGTATAGCCATTTAGCCGTACCAGAAGCAATTGACTTTGTCATGCCTGAAGGTACACACCTCGTTGCAGTCCAATCAGGCACAGTTGTATTCGTAGGATGGGACGGGAATTATGGCAACCAAGTAAGAGTAACACACGACAACGGGTTAACTAGTTGGTACAACCACATACAGCCCAATGGATTTCAGGTGTCAATTGGTGACAGAGTTAACCAAGGTCAAGTCATAGCTCTTTCGGGTACTACGGGCAAATCAGATCTCCCTCATTTACACTTTGAAGTACGAGAGGGTGGGACTCAAGTAGCGATTGATACCCTGCCGGGAATATCATGGGATTCAGGAAGTCACTGTACCGGTTCTGCGACTGGGGGACCTGCCGCCACCTCTAATAAAAAGCCCCCTCTGAATAACTGTTTCACATGGCTCAACGACACCCGCATCGATTGCTTCGTCCGAGGCACCGATAACCGGATGTACCAGCGCTACTGGAATGGCGGCGGGTGGTCGGAGTTTGATTTAGGAGGCACTCTCGCGTCGGCTCCAACATGCTTTCCGTGGCTCAACGAATCCCAAATCCATTGCTTCGCCCAAGGCACTGATAATCGGATGTACCAACGCTTTTGGAATGGTGGCGCTTGGTCGGTCTGGATTGACCTAGGAGGCACCCTTGCGTCGGCCCCAGCATGTTTTCCTTGGCTCAACGGATCTCAAATCCATTGCTTCGCCCGAGGCACCGATAACCGGATGTACCAGCGTTTCTGGAATGGCGGTTGGTCGGACTGGATTGATTTGGGAGGCACCCTTGCGTCGGCTCCAACGTGTTCCCCTTGGTTTAACGGATCCCAAATCCACTGCTTCGCCCGAGGCACTGATAACCGGATGTACCAGCGTTTCTGGAATGGTGGTTGGTCGGACTGGATTGATTTAGGGGGAACCCTCGCGTCGGCCCCAACATGCTTCCCGTGGCTCAATGAATCTCAAGTCCATTGCTTCGCCCGAGGCACTGATAATCGGATGTACCAACGCTTTTGGAATGGTGGCGCTTGGTCAGACTGGATTGATTTAGGAGGAACCCTCGCGTCGGCCCCAACATGTTTCCCGTGGCTCAACGAATCTCAAGTCCATTGCTTCGCCCGAGGCACTGATAATCGGATGTACCAACGTTTCTGGAATGGTGGTTGGTCAGATTGGATTGATCTAGGGGGAACCCTCGCGTCGGCTCCAACATGCTTCCCGTGGCTTAACGACACCCGGATAGATTGTTTTGCTCAGGGCACCGATAATAGCCTTCAGCAACGCTACTGGAACGGCCTTTGGTCCAACTGGATTAACCTTGGTGGCAGTGTTAATTTGACAATAGTGGATACTTCCCCCCAGGTCACACTCTCTCCCTTACAAGTGACCCGTGGCGCGCAGCAGAATGAGAGCGGGAGCGGCTTCACCCCGAATGGGCCGTTGCATATGTCCATCCGCTTGCCCGATGGCACGTACTACGAGCAGGCCCTCCAGGCCGATGCCAACGGGAGATTTGCTACTCCGTATACGATGCCCATGAATGCGCAAATCGGGCACTATGCCTACCGTATCCAGGATCTCACCACGGGTATCTGGAGCAATACCGTTGAGTATGACGTGCTGGCCAGTACCCCGCCGGTGACACCGACAACGGCGACCCGGACGGCGACGACAGCAACGGCGATACCGCCAACAGCGACGACCATGACCCCGACCCCAACGGCAGCGACCCTGACCCCAACCCCGACGGCGTCGGCAACGACCGGAAGTGTGCTGGCACTCGTTCCCGCCGCGACAACGCTTTCCGTTGGGGGGACGCTCGCGGTGGCGGTGGAGGTGCGCAGTGGCACCCAGCCCATTGACGGTGCCGCCGTCTACCTTGATTTTGACCCGGCGGTGCTGGAGGTCGTGAGCGTCATCCCCAGTGCATCGCTCCCCATCTCATTGACCCAGAAGAGTGACCCTATTGGCGGACACCTCGACCTTATCCGGGGTGCGATCTCCTCTCTTCCCCAAGGGACGTTCTCGTTGGCGACGGTTACCTTCCGCGCTCGCATCGCCGCACCCACGGGTACCTCGCTCAGCATCAGCCGAACCACCGCCCGTCCCAGTGATGTCTCTTTCGGCGGCATCTCGAAGTTGGGGCAGACTATTCCTGCCACCCTCACCATCCGCGATGGGTCGATGATTACCGTTGACGTGCCGTTTGAGGGACGCCCACAGGCTCCCAGCGTACGCCTGAGTGTCCCACTCTCGGTCACGCTCACCCTCGCCGGAGCCACCACTCCTGCCTATCAGGCCATGCTGACCACCGACCAGTACGGGCGCTTCCCACTCGTGGGGATTGTCCCCGGCACCTATACCCTCAGCGTGAAACACCCACAATCCCTGCGCGTCCAGATCACCGCCGTGATCACCAGCGGAACCGCAACGCTCTCCCTCGGATTACTCCCGAGTGGTGATGCGAACAATGATAATCAGATCAACCTGCTCGACTTCTCGCTACTGTCGGGTACCTTTGGGAAGAGTAGCAGTACCACCGGCTACGATAGTCGGGCCGACTTCAACAACGATAACATCATCAATCTGCTGGACTTCTCACTGCTCGCCAAGAACTTTGGCAAGGCGGGGTTGGCCTCATCTCCGCTCGCACTCACCACGGTGAATACTCCGCAGGTGGTTGCCCAGGTCGTGCGGGATCTGCGTGCGGGGGAAACGTTCGCCCTGGATCTGGCGGTGAACGCGCCGATGACGGGTATTGACGGGGCCGCCGCCTATCTCAATTTCGACCCGACGCTACTTGAGGTAGCCACCATCACGGGGGATCCGACGCTGGATCTATCGCTCCAGCAGGAGATTGACAACCCTAATGGACAGGTGGCGTTGGTACGCGGCACGCTCACGAGTCCGCTCCCCACGGGCCGGGTGAACCTGGGGCGGATCACCTTTCGGGCACGGACGCAGGCCACTGCCGCCGTAATCACGCTGGTTGATGACGGCGGACTGCGCCAGAGCGCGGTGACAGCCAACGGGCGCACCCTGGCACAGACGGACGCGCCCTGGCAACTCACGGCGACGACAGCGGGCTATTCTGTCTATCTACCGCTGGTTGTCCGCTAACCAACACAGCGTCCCGGAAATACCTTCGATGCGCCCAACCGCACCACAGCCGCAGTTGAGTACTACCGCCAGGTAAGAGCGTTGTCTCATATGAAAAGGACAGGTAGCAATAGGGAGGGACGACCTTTAGAAGCTGTCTGAAAAGACCTGTCAGATGGTTCTTGTGTGTCTTACCTGACAGGTCTAGGACGTAGCCATACCTTTTCAGACAGCTTCTGAGGGCTGCCGAACACGGGATGCGGCGGCGCGGTGGGCAGGCGAGAGCGAAGCTGAGTCGCCTGCCGCCGTGCCACCGCCCTCGGTCGCGGGAATGCGTGACGGGGACGCGCTCGCGTGTGGTTGGCGGCGCTCCGCAGCGGGGCGCCTCCCGCCCTGCGCGGGCACGGGCGATCAGCGAAGCCTCGGGGGCGCTACCGCATCTCGCAGTTCGCCGACGATATGGCCGCGCTGCTGCGGGCGCTAGGCACCGAGCCCGCGCCCGTCGTCGGGCTCTCGCTGGTCGGTAGCCTACAAGGCAGCCTACTGCGCGATGATTCCCTACGGCGAACTGGCCGTGATCGCCGGGTCGCGGCACCTCACGCCGATTGACCGACCGGATGCGCTGAACGCGACAGTGCTACGCTTCCTCAACAAACGCGGCGGGACAGGCAGCGCGTAGCGCCCTGCGCAGCCAGGGCATGAGCAAAGTCGCCTCCGGCGGGGGTTTGGGGGTGGCAAAGCC
>CAISPW010000091.1 GCA_903887465.1 uncultured Oscillochloris sp.
GCGGGGGTTTGGGGGCCGCAGGCCCCCGAAAAAAATCCTTTTCTTTTCTTTCGGAGGGGCAAAGCTCCTCCGAGCCTCCCCGCCGGGGAGACTACAACTGTAGTAATAGTCGGGCATCAGCGGCCATGTTCATCGGGGGTTGTGCGGCGGAGCCGCATGGACATCTGGGGTGAGACTTTGTCGGTTGTGGTTTGGCGGCAAAGCCACCAAACCGCAACCGACCGCGTTTTTAGAGAGCGAAAGGATGGCTGCCATGAATCTGCTGGCAAACCCGGTACTCGCCCGCGAGCTGCGCGGGCGCATCCGTGGCTGGCGCGCAATGGCCACGCTGATCGTCTACCTGTCGATCACCGGCATGATCACCTTCCTGGTATACACGGCCAGCGCCAGTTCGTTTGAGAACGGGGTACGCGACGTAGAGGCGGGCCGGGGCATTGGCAAGGCGATCTTCATCACGGTGATGGCCGCCACGCTCGTGCAGGTTTGTGTGATCACCCCGACCCTGACCGCCGGTGCGATCTCGGGCGAGAAGGAGCGCCAGAGCTACGATCTGCTGATCACCACGCTGCTCTCGCCGCTGCAGATCATCCTGGGTAAGCTTACCTCGGCCCTGGCCTTCGCCATGCTGCTCATCTTCGCGTCGCTGCCGATGGCTGGGCTGTCATTTCTGTTCGGCGGGGTCAGCGGCACCGAGCTGGGGATCGGCGTGGCCGGGCTGACCGCCACGGCGGTCTGCTACGCCACCGTCGGGGTGTTCTGGTCCACGGTGATGCGCAGCACCCTGGCGGCCACGGTGATGTCCCTGGGCAGCGTGATCTTCCTACTGCTCTTCATCCCCTTCATCTTCGTGGTCGGCTCAATGATTGGCGGCGCGTTTAACGGTACGCCGGGGATATTCTACATCTACACGATGGGCCTGCTGCTCAGCGCGCACCCCTTCATCGCCCTCGGCATCACCGAGGCGACCCTGAGCAGCGGCGAGAGCCCCTTCTTCTTCTCGATCCCCGCCGCAGATATCGGCAAGGTCTGGGTGCCCTCACCTTGGCTGGTCTATCTTTTTCTGACCTGCCTGGCCACCGCATTCTTCCTGGTGCTGGCCGTGCGCCTGCTCAAGCCGGTGCAGTACGAGATCCGCCGACGCGGCAAGCGCGGCGACGCCTGAGCAGGTCACCTTCAGCGAAGATCTGGGGGTGCGGGTGTAGCGCCCGCTCACGGCACCCCAATGAGTTCGACCGCGTCCACCTCGCTCCAGTTCGCGCCACCGCGCTGGTCAACCGTGATCCGCACCTTCGCGACTCGGCTGAGGGTCTGCGCGAAGCTGATCGGCAGGGCCAGCGGGCAGGTGCCGCCGAGGGCGGGCGCGCTGGTGTAGACCGGGACGATCTCGCCACGCGCATCGATGAGCTCGATCTGGCTGATGTAGCCGGGCTGGTGGTTCTGGTAGATCATCAGGCCGGTGGCAAAAACCGGGATCTTGAACGTTAGCTCCAGCTGATCCAGGCCATTGGGGTCAGCCGAGGCCCAGGCGTCGGTGCTGTCCTGGCAAGCGGTCACATTGGGCGGGCCGACGGCACCCGCCGGGTCGTAGTCGGGCGCGTAGAAGCTGCTCGCCGTAGCCGACTCGGCCCACTGGCGTAGCAGAGCCGCATCGGGCAGCGGGGTCGAATTGGCCCTGTCGGTCGCTCGCGCCGCCGCTGTGCCCTCGGCTGCCGGGTCGGCGCTCAGGCGCAGGGCGGTGACGGCGCTATACTCGCCGCTATTATCGCTCACCCAGACGACGCCGCCTGGGCCTGCGGCGATGCCGTTGGGCAGGCTGAACTCGGCAGCGCCGGGGGCGTTGCCCGGCGCAGCGGTGCCGCCGCCCCGCGCCACCTCGCTGCCGTCGGGGGCCAGCTTGATCACGCCGGATGCGTAGGTGGCTAGGTAAATACCGCCCTGCGGGTCAAGGTCAATTGCCCCGGCCGCCAAGCTCTTGGCGACCGCCGGATCGCCAAAGCGGGCCACCTCGCTGCCGTCGGGGGCCAGCTTGACCACCGATCCGCCGAAGGACTCGGCCAGGTAAATGCTGCCCGCGCCGTCCACGGCCAGATCGGCCGGGGCCAGGTCGGCGGGGAGGGCCACTCGCCGGGCCAAGCTGCCCTCGGGGCTGAAGATCATCACGCTGGTGGCGACCCGCCCGTCGGCGCCGGGGCGGCTATCGAGGGCGTAGATATCGCCGTCGGGGCCGAGGGCGATGCGCTGGGGCGAGGAAAGGCCGAACTGTTCGGGGCCGGTACCGGCGCTGCCCCAGCGAGCCACGAAGGTGCCATCGGGGCGGAAGTGGGCCACCGCATTGCGCCCGTAGTCGGCCACGAACAGGTCGCCGCTGGAGGCGCGCACAATATCGTAGGCGTCGAGAAGATCGTCAGCGCCGAAGGTAGAGATCAGCGCGCCGTCGGGGGCGAAAACCCACACGCCCCGGCTGCTCTCGGCAAGGTAGAGGCTGCCGTCGGGGGCGGTGGTCATGCCGCGCGCCGAGACGAAGCGGGCATCGCGGAGGCCGCCACTGCCGCCGACGCGCAGGATGAAGCCGGGCGGGCCACGGCGCAGCAGATCGGGTTGCTGGGCTTTGCCCGTCGGCGTGGGCGTGGGCGTGGTAACGGGAGTGAAGAAGCGCAGGCTGGAGAGAATGGCGGCGAAGAGGTCGCGCTGGGTATCCCAGCCTTCGGGCGATGCCTGGCCGAGCACGCGCACCACACTATCTGGGCCGACAATCACCGCCAGTCGACCGGCACCGCTGGGGCCGCGCAGGTCAGCCGCAAGGCCGGGGCGGCCATCGACGGTGACCGTGATGGTGGGGCTCAGGGCGTACTTGGCCTGCTGGGCCGCGCCGCTGCTCACCTCGAAGAATGACTCGGGGTTGCTGGCGGCCGCCGCGCCATACTGGGCGGCCACCATGCCCGAGGGCGTAGCGTCCACCGTCATCACCAGGTCGGGGCCGGGACTCGTGCGGCCCAGGCTCGCCTGGCTGGGGGCCAGGGTCAGGGTATTCGAGACGACCTTGCTGGCCCAGCCCTCGGGGACCTGCAGGCGAAACCCGGACTGCGCAACAGAGACCTCGACACTGAGGGAGATTGGCGTGGGCGCGGGCGGGGCGACGGGGGCGGCGAGTGTCGCGCTGGGCTCGGGAGCTTGGCCGGGGAGGCCAGGGAGCGCACAGGCGGCACACAGAAGAATCGCCGCGAGCGGCAGCGCACGGCGCAGCAGGCGGTGCATGGGGGTACCTCGTAGATTGATTGGGGGCTATCCACCAATTGTACCGCAGTCGGGGCAAAATATGGGCCTCGGCACCTAGGGCTGACAGGGCGGGTGCAACGTCGTCTCCGGCGGGGGTTTGGGGCTGGCTGCGCCACCTCATTTTCGGTTGATTCTTGGCGGCGAAGCCACCAAAAACCAACCGAAAGCCGAGTCTAGGGCGCAGCACCAAAGAGGTTGACGTGGCCGCGATCCTACACGATCTGCGCCAGCACATCGGCAAGGACGGCGATTGCCTTGTGATACTCCGCGACCTCGACATGCTCGTCGGGGGTATGGTCGAGGCGCGAGTCGCCGGGGCCGTAGGCGACGATCGGGCAGCCCCAGGCCGGGCCAACGACGTTCATATCAGCGGTGCCGGTCTTGTGCAAAAAGGCGGGCTGGCCGCCCTGGGCGCGGATGGCGCGCACGAAGGCCCCGGCGAGCGGGGTGGTGCGCGGGCTGCGGAAAGCCGGGCAGCCGCCCTCGGTGCGCAGCTCGGCGGGGGCGGCCAGGGCGGCGAGTTCCTCCGCGAGGGCCGCCGGATCCACGCCCTCGGGAAGGCGCAGGCCCACGGTGGCCTCGGCCCAGTCGGCCATGCCGTCGCCGCCACTGGCTACGCGGCGTAGCGAGGGGATGAGCTGCGCGAAGAGTTTCTCGTGGCCGACGTTGTGGGCGGCGCAGCGGGCCTGTACGGCGGCCCAGAAGTCGGCCATGAACTCGGGGGCGGCGCGCAACTCACCGGCGCTGTGGGCGGCCGGCTGCGCGTGGCGATAGTGGGCCAGCAGGCGACCCTTATACCCCAGGGTGATCCGGTCCCAGCCGCTGGGTTCGCCGATCACGCAGAGCTGCGGGGCGTACTGGCCCTTGGCGTAATGCGCGCCCCTGGAGCTGGCGGCCTCCTCCTCGGTGGCCCCGACCAGGGCCAGCCGACCGCGCAGGCGTCCGGCGAGCTGGGCATGCCGGGCGGCCATCACGAAGGTGGCGAAGGGACCCTTGGCGTCCACCGACCCGCGCCCATAGAGCTTACCGCCCTCGACGCGCACCGGCACGACGCCGGAGACCGTGTCGATATGGCCGAGCAGCACCGCCAGCGGGCCGGACTCGCCCAGGTGGCCCACGGCGTTGCCAGCAGGATCCACGAATGCCTCCCAGCCGAAGCCGCGCATCTGCTCCACGAGGAACGCGGCCGCCGCGCCCTCCTGCCCCGAGAGCGAAGGGATGCGCAGCAGCGCGGTGAGAAATTCTAGCTCGTCCATGGGCGGGTGACTCCTTACTATGTGACAGGATGACAGGCTGCGCCGTCCATCTCGGCCCTCACACCTGCCGCATCAGCGATTGACAGAGATTCCTGCGGGTGCTATACTTGCCCCGTAGCGCGGGAGTAACTCAGTTGGTAGAGTACCTGCTTCCCAAGCAGGCTGTCGCGAGTTCGAGTCTCGTCTCCCGCTCCAAATAATCAGGGCTCTGTGGTTTTTCCACAGAGCCCTGATGCATACAGATGCAACTATACCTGATCATTTCTCAGGTTGCAACTGATGTGAAAATAGCCGATAGCCGATAGCCGATAGCCGGGCATCAGCGACCATTTTCATCGCGGCGGTGTGCGCCCCGCGCATGAACGTCTTTTGCACAAGTCAATACAGGGCGGTTGCAACGTCGCCTCCGGCGGGGGTTTGGGGGTGGCAAAGCCACCCCCGAACGATCTTTTTTGGTTGGTTTTTGGCGGCTTCGCCGCCAAAAACCAACCAAAAGCGCGGTCTGGGGCGCAGCCCCAGCGA
>CAISPW010000092.1 GCA_903887465.1 uncultured Oscillochloris sp.
CCGCCAAAAACCAACCAAAAGCGCGGTCTGGGGCGCAGCCCCAGCGACGTTGCATCAGCCCTGGGCATGTTTCAGCCATTTTGCACCAGCCCCGCTGCCTCTGCTATACTTGCGCAGGCTTATGGCACAAGGTAACGCAGGAGGCGGCATCCGCGCCGATGTAGAGATGACGTATGTTAAGACAGAGGCGCATCACGGCCCGCGCGCCCGACTCGTCAGCGCCCTGAGCGCGGTGCGCCGGAGTGAGCATGTCGCGGCACTCCTCTTTTATCTGGCGATCAGCCTCGTCATCTCCTGGCCGACCGTGGCGCACTTTACGACCGCGCTCACCAGCAATGGCGGGGATGCACGCCATGAGCTGTATCTGCTCTGGCATACCCAGCAGGTGTTGCTAGGTCAGCAGCCGCTGTTCAATGCACCGCTGCTCTACTATCCGCTCGGCGCCACGCTCCTGACTCACTCGACCGGGCCAGTGGCCGGGCTGCTCGCGCTGCCATTCTGGTTCTGGGGACCGGCGGCGGCGTTCAACGGCACGCTGCTGGTCGGCCTGACCCTGAGCGGCTACGCGATGTTTCTGCTCGCGCGCGACGTTGGGCTTGAGCTAGAGGTGGCGCTGTTTGCGGGCTGCTTTGTGCTGGCCGCCCCGATGACCCTGGCGGGGCTGCCCGAACACCTCGCAAAGTCGTTTACCGCCGGGATACCGCTGGCGCTGTTGGCGCTACGGCGGGCGCTTGATCCGCGCCGCAACCTGCGCTGGACGCCCACCGTTGGCCTCGCGCTGCTCTTCCTGCTGCTCCACAACGGCTACCAGTTTATCTACGCCTCCCTGGCCTGCGGCGTTATGGGTGTTACTACACTGCTCGGCGCACCGCGCGAGGATCGCCGCGCCGTGATCGGGCGGGCCGGGCTCGTGGGCGTGTCCGCGCTCGTGCTGTGCGCCCCGCTGCTGCTGATGATCATGCGCGCCGCGCGCGACCCGGCCTTGTCGATCGCCATGAACCCGAATACGCTTGATGCGCCCGAGTTGCTCCAGTTCGTGCTGCCGGATCGGATCAGCACCCTGTTCGGCGACTGGGCGCGCTCCACCCTAAAATCAGTCGGAGTGGTGAAGATCAACTGGGAGACGGCGGTGGCGCTGCCCTGGGTTGGGCTGGCACTGGCGGGACTCGGACTGGCCCGCGAGCGACGCCGGGCCTGGCCGTGGCTGCTGCTCACGCTGCTCTGCATTATCCTCGCGCTTGGGCCAAGGCTCTTCATGGGCGGGCACGAGGTTGTGATCGGCGGCCATTCGATCACCTTGCCCTACGCCTATCTGCGCCAGATTCCGGGGCTAGAGTTTATGCGGACGCCCGGACGTTTTATGATGGTTGGCGTGGTCGGCTTTGGAATTGGCGCGAGCCTGGGTCTATCGTGGTTGGTGCGCCGGCTGCCGCGCTGGCGACGCCCGCTGGCCATGATCGCAACGGCGCTGCTGCTGCTCCAGATCTGGCCACGCCCGTTCCCCGCCGAGCCGCTGCGCCCCGTCCCGCCGTTCTACCAGCAGATCGCCAAAGACCCTGCGCACTATGGCGTGTTTGATCTGCCGATCATGCCAGACGCCCGCTTCGCATATGACTTCGACTACCAGAACACGACATCGATCTATCAGTTCTATCAGATCACCCACCATAAGGGGATCGCGGGCGGCTATCTCTCGCGCACCTACGCGCACCACCCGCTCTTCAACGCCTTGCTCACGTTCAACCGCGAGAGTACGCCCGCACTCCTAATTGATGGCCAGGCATCCGTGTTCGCAAGCTTTCAGGACGACCTGGCGCGAGACGGCTACCGCTATGTGGTACTCCACAAAGACGAGACACAGCCGCCGGACAGCGCCTTCCTACCGGGTTACAACCTCGCGCGCCAGTTGCTGGATGTGGCATTCGCCGGGCAGCCGCCCCTGGTCGATGATTCGTTCACAACCGTCTATCTGGTGGCCCCCAAGCCATCGGTGCAGCTAAGTCTGGGCACAGGATGGCGCGCGCCCGAGTCGAAGTGGCGCTGGACCACTTCCCCTGCAACATTGGAGATCGTGTCGCCCGTTACCCAGACCGTGCAACTCCAGATCACACCGGTGTATCTCCACGACCCGCAGAGTCCGAGCGGGATGGGGCCGCGCGGCGTGATCGACGTTCAGGTGGGCGGGCAATCAATCGTGCCAATGCCCATTGTGGCTGGCCAGTTGTTCACCATGCCGATCACCCTCATGAAAGGTTCGCAGACGATCACGCTCACGCTAGAGGCAGGCAGCTTCCGGCCCTCAGATTACGGCGGACAAGATAACGGGCGGCTCAGCTTCGCTGTACGTACGATTAACATACAGACACGCTAGATTTTCGTGCCGCCTCCAATGCTTCGGTTGCCCGCTGCCGCACAGCCAGCGGGAGCGGACATTTTCGGCGGGGGAAAACCAAAAACGGGGTGACAAGAAATGAATTTCTTGTCACCCCGTTTTTGGTTTCTTGGTAGCGGCGGCAGGATTCGAACCTGCGACCTTCGGGTTATGAGCCCGACGAGCTGCCACTGCTCCACGCCGCGCCGCTTCCAACCTCCGCAGTGTAGCAGTATTTCGCCGTCCTGTCAAATTAGATCATCCGCATCAAGCAGTTGGTCGGCCACCACGCGGTGGGCCACGGCGCGGAATTCCCCCCACGCCCGCCAGCTCCCGCCGATCTCGTGGTCATCCTGATCATCCAACCCGTCAAGGAAGTCCGCCAGATCATAGAGTTGAGCAACCGTCGCCTCGTCGAACGCCTCGACCCGCTCGTCGGGATCCTGCACGGCGAGTTCGCCGCCCAGCTCGTCGAGCAGAAACGCAAAGGTGAGGAAGGCGTGCGCGCCATGCGGCGTCTGCGGCGTGCGGTAGGCGATTATGGCAAGAAATCGTCGTACCGCCACATCCAAGCTCGTCTCCTCGGCCACCTCGCGCAGCAGACCATCTTCGATCCGCTCACCCGGCCTCACCCCCCCGGTGAGCAGGCGCATCACCCCCGGCGGATAGATGTCCTTGCGAAAGGTCAGCAGGCATCCGCTACGCCGCCGGATCACCATACACGCCTCGCCAATGCGATCCGTTTTCGTCAGCGGCTCAACCTTCCCGTCGGCAAGATTGGCGAGTACCCGCGTCGGCTTGCCGTAGCGGGCCGAGAGCTCGGCCACTTGGGCCTCGATGTCATCTGGAAGGTGCATGTATCTCCTTAGCGGTGATCACCGAGTCATCTGTGCGACGCTCGTACGACATGGCTGCCATTATAGCAGCATTCCCTCCAAGATCGTCACAAAGCGCCGGTCGATAGACGCCAACGCTTCGTGCGGGTGGTGGCTGTCACTCCCTCCTGAGACCAGCAGCCCGTGTCGGCGTGCCTGTTCAAGCAGGAATCCTCGCGTCTCGGCGCTATGGCTCGGGTAATAGACCTCAACTCCGTCTAGGCCCACGGCCACCAGTGCGGCGATATCTCCGGCGTCGGCAGGCACGGCGTAGATACCCTTGCGCCGCCCAGGGTGGGCCAACACCGCAAGGGCACCCATGCCGTGGGCCACGGTGATCACCTCGTCCACCCCCGGCGGGCGGTAGGCACCAGATAGCACGGTGAGCACGTAGCGCATCCCGGTCTCCTCATCGCTCTCCCCGGCAACCCGCCCAGGGAGATCATTTTGGGCAGCCAGAGCTGTCGCCACATCAGCCACATTCGGTGTGCGCCCGAGGGCGTCCAGCCCCGCCAGCCGGAACCCTCGACCTGGCAGATCCGCCATCAGTCGCCGGGCGTCCTCGGCGTTCCGGGCAAACACGGTATCGCAGAGCGCCAGCAACTCCAGAGCCTGCGGGTCTGCACCGTAGACGAGGGTGTGCCAGAGCTTGCCACCGTAGCCGCTATCGATCTCGACGCCGGATATCACCCGCAATCCGTGGCGCGCTCCGGCCGTCTGGAGCGCGCGCACACTCGCCGTCGTATTGTGGTCAGCTGCGGCGATCACGGTCAACCCACGCGCCGCCGCCGTTGCGGCCAACGCCTCGGGTGTCCATGACGAGTGATGCGGCGTCGCCGTGGTGTGGATGTGTAGGTCGATCATACGCAGTTATGGGAGGGAGGTAAAACCTTCCCTCTTTAGCGCTCCACGAGATTCCCCGCCTGCTCCCAGTCCTGAAATCCACCTTCTAGGGCGATCATCGTCGGGTAGCCCTGAGTCATAAAGATCTGCGCGCCGCGCTGGCCGGACTCAGGGCGGGCCGAGTCGCCGTACGTGATGATCACCGAGCCGACAGGCAGCGCGTTGATCCGTGTCTCCAGATCCTTGGAGGTGATCGTTATCGCGCCAGGGATATGCCCTGCTTTATAGTCGTTACCCGAGCGCACGTCAATAAATAGCGCCGTCCCGGCCTTGAGGTGCGCGTTGGCGTCGGCTATACCGATCAGATTAATCTTTGGGCCATTCGAGTCAAGGCTGCCGTGGGCTACGGGCAGATCTGTACTGGTCGTCGCCGCCGTTGTGTCGCGGGTCGGCATCTCGACGGCAACGGGGCTGGGGCGAGGCAGATCTCGCATTGTCAGGGCCACCGTCACCAGAACCGCCACCAGAGAGATTGCGCCGAAAATCACCGCTGGCAGCAGCCACAACGGAAGATTGCGCCGCGCATTTGGCGGCGGATTATTTTGGTCGGTCATTGGGTTTCCTCTGTCAGAACCTAGCAGTTGCAGAATGTCACACGGTATAGGTGCGACCCCAAAATGATGATATGGATAACTGAAAGGCCAGCAAGGCTGGCCATTTCAGCTATCCATATGAATGTTCGAGGGCGACAAGCCCTACGGCGTGAGGCTGGGGTTATCGCGCACGGGCAGCCCCCGCTCGGCGATCAGCTTCATCGCCTGCGCAATCGGGATGTGTACATTCCCTTCAAGCGTATTCCCGTAGGTATTGAGCAGTTGCGTATCCTGCGTCACATACTGCACGGAGGTCGCGCCGGTATTTGCCAGCGGCGTCGGCGTAAAGGGCAGGCGACCAGCGAGGAAGATCAGCATGCTGACCATCACAAAGGCCACCAGCAGGGCCGTCATAATGCGCAGGGCGCTCGGCGGCTGCGCCTGCGCCTGATCATAGGCGGGTGAACGGTAGCTCATTAATGACCTCCAACGTGCAGCCACTCCATATTCGGGTCATTCAGGGGCAGGAGCGAGGCGCGCTGTACATTCCAGGCGAAGATAGCCAGCCAGACGCCCAACAGGCCCACGGGCGCGGCGAAGTCAGTCCAACTGACCTGGGTGATGCTCTCGTGGAAGGACGGCAGGACGATCCAGGAGAGATCGACCAGGCGCATGATGATGATCAGCGCAGCGATGGGGGCCACTGTGGACGCATTCTGCTTCCTGCGCCGCGAGAGCAGCAGGAAGAAGGGCAAGAAGAACTGGAAGATCATCAAGATCGGCACCAGCGTAAGCCAGCCGCCGTGGGTACGGACGAAGTACCAGGGCGTGTTCTCCGCCACATCGCCCGACCAGATGATGTTGTACTGCATGTAGGTCACATACGTCCACAGAACCGTGAAGCCCAGCATCAGCTTTGCGACATCGTGGATGGGCTTGACCGACACGTGGGCCTTGAAGATCTCGGTACCCTGGATCTGGGTGAACATCAGCATCAGGAAGGCCAGCATCGTCAGGCCCGAGCTCACCATATACTGGACGCCGTACATCGACGAGAACCAGTGCGGGTCGAGCGACATCGTCCAGTCGAAGGCGGCGAAGGTGAGACTGATCACATACAGGGCCAGGCCGATGCCGCTAAGCATGCGCATACGGGCGCGCAGCGCCTCGTTGCCGGTACGATCTTGCTGGATCGACCAGGCCCGCAGGATCAGGGCCAGGCTGCTCCACAGGATGAAGTAGATCGCGCTGCGGATGGCGAAGAACTCCGGCGTGAGCCAGGGTACCTTGTGGGCAATACCGGGGTCGCTGGCCACGACGGCCGGGTCGGCCCACTGGTAGAGCGGGTGCGATAGGCCGAGGATCCCCATCGTGCCAGGGAAGGTGGCCAGGACAATCGGCACGAACAACAGGCCCATCACCGGCATCGCCAGGGCACCCGCCTCAAGCATACGCCGCACGGTGACGCCCCAGGCGCCGCCGGTGAGATGCTGAAGCATCAGGAAGCCCAGTGAGGCCAGGGCGAAGCTCATCGCAAAGTAGAAGCCGAACAGGTACGAGCGGCAGAACTGGTCGGGGCCGACGACGAAGTAGCCGACCGCAAGCAGTGCGATGCCAATCACAGCCGCGCTGATGCCAATCGTCTGCAGTCGGCTGAGCTGTGGAACCCTGGTGGGTGCAAGAGAAGTCGTTGCCATGCGAAGAGCCTTCTAGTGCGCCGGGCGCGGCCGGCGCCGGGCGATCACATCACTTGTTATCTACCGAGCTGCGCGCGCTCTGCCGGCGGCACATCGTCCACCGTCGCATTCTGGCTGAGCTGCAGTGCGCGGATATAGGCCGCGATCGCCCAGCGATCCTCAGGTGTAACACGGGCGGCGTAGCTAAACATCGACTGGTAGCCGCCGTTGTTCGGATCACCTCGGTAGACCCCATTGGTGATCACATCGAAGAAGTGGCCGATTGGCGCATCGCGCAGGCGCTGCTGGTGGAAGTTGGCCGGCACTAGCGCCCCGCGCTCAGCCACAATGCTCTGCCCAAACCCCGCCACACCGTGGCAGACTGAGCAATAGATCGTGAACTGCTGCTGCCCACGAGCCAGCAGATCGGCCGTCACCGGGAAGGGCATCACAGCACCCACCACCCCGTCCACCTTCGCGGTGTAGAGATACGTGTCCGTCTTCACCTGCCCCACCGCCACGGCCCCGGGGACATTCGGACGTGACGAGCGCCCGTCGGCGAAAAAGCTGCTGGGAGCGTAGGTCTTGAACTTCGGCTGGCTATACATGTCCGAGTGGCATGCGGCCAGGAGCATCGCCATCAGGCCGACCCATCCATAGCGGGCGAGCCGAGTAAGTGTGGCGCGGCGGCGCGAGCGTAGCGTCTGCATCGGAGCATCCTCAGTTAGCGACTTCAGAGACCTGGAGCGGGTTCAGCCCGCGCAGGAACTGCGATGTTCGCCCGCGGTCGAAGAGCGGATCTGCCGACTCAATACACAGAAAAAAGGCGTCCTGCGAGGCGCGCTCAAAGCGCGGCGCGTTGAACACCGGGTGGTAGGGCATCGGCAGGCCGTTGAGGGCGAGCATGCCGAACACTGCGCCAAAGGCGGCGAAGAGAATACCCAACTCGAAGGTGATCGGGATCATCGACGCCCAGTTGGTGATGTTGTTTGGCCGTCCGCCAATAATATAGGTGTAGTCGATAAACTCGCCGATATACTGGGTGATAAAACCGGTCGACGCCCCGATCAGGCCGCAGATCAGCACGATCCGTGGCACGCCGGTGTCGCCGGGCATAACCTCGTGCGACACTTCCTCAATCGGGAAGGGCGAGTAGGCATCCATCTTGCGGTAGCCTGCCTCGCGGGCCTTTTTCGACGCCTCGATCAGCGCGTTCGGACTATCGAACTCGGCCATCACGCCATAAATTCCGTTGGATGCTTGCATATGTCTCACCAGTGCAAGGGCCAGCCGGGCAGCTGGCCCTCGCGCAGCTCGTGGCTAGTCCGCCGAGGCCGGGCCGTGCGCGTGTCCGTGGTCGTGATCATGGTCGTGGCCATGAGCCGCTGCGTTGCGATGCGCTCGCTCCGTCTCCTGATGCAGGTACATCCGGATCTCGAAGATATTGATCATCGGGAGTACGCGGACGAACAGGAACAGCAGGGTGAAGAAGAGGCCAAAGGTGCCCAGGTAGAGCGACCAGTCCCAGACCGTAGGTACGTAGATATCCCAGGACGAGGGCAGGAACTCGCGCTGGAGCGAGATTACGATGATCACATAGCGTTCCAGCCACATGCCCACGCTGATAATCATTGAGATAATCATTAGGGCCGGGATGTTCTGGCGCACCCGCCTGAACCAGAGCGGCTGGATGGCCACGGCGTTGCAGAACAGCAGGCCGTAGTAGGCCCACGCGCTCGGGCCGCTCAGCCGGTTATAGAGCAGGTACTGCTCATACTTGCTGCTGCTGTAGAGCGAGCCGAACACCTCCATGAAGTAGCCGTAGACCACGATCATGCCGGTGGCGAGCATCACCTTGGCCATCACATCGAGGTGGCGGATGGTGACGTAGCTCTGGAAGCCATAGAAGGTGCGCACCGGGATCATCAGCAGCAGCACCATCGCAAAGCCTGCGAACACCGCGCCGGCCACGAAGTAGGGCGGGAAGACCGTCACCTGCCAGCCGGGCACCTGGGCGATGGCGAAGTCGAGGGAGATGATCGAGTGTACCGAGAGCACCAGCGGCGTCGAGAGGCCGGCCAGGAGCAGCGAGGCCATCTCGTAGCGGTGCCAGTGGCGGGCCGAGCCGCGCCAGCCGCACGCCGCCAGGCCGTAGATCCGCTTCACCAGCGGGTTGGTCGCCCGGTCGCGCAGGGTGGCAAAGTCGGGGAGCAGACCGACCAGCCAGAAAAGGATCGAGACCGTCGCATAGGTCGAGACCGCGAACACGTCCCAGTCGAGCGGACTGCGGAAGTTCGGCCACATGCCGTGGGTATTGGGGTAGGGGATGAGCCAGTAGAACAGCCAGGGCCGCCCGAGGTGCAGGATCGGGTACTGGCCGGCGCAGGCCACGGCGAAGAGCGTCATCGCCTCGGCGAAGCGGTTGATCGAGTTGCGCCACCCCTGATTCAGCAGCAACAGAATGGCCGAGATCAGGGTTCCGGCGTGACCGATACCGATCCACCAGACGAAGTTGATGATGTCCATGCCCCAGCCGACCGGGATATTAATACCCCAGACGCCGACACCTCTGATCAGCAGCCAGGTGACGGACACCAGGAAGATCATCAGGAGCACGAAGGCAATGCCGAAGCCAAGGAACCAGCCCCTCGGCGTCTTGAACGGGGCGGTCAGAGGGACATCGCCGATCGTGCTGCTGATCGACGTGTAAGTCTCACCCGGCAGCAGGTATGTGTCGCCTGTGTCCGTGGTGCGGATGGGCTGCGCCTGTGCCATCAGCTATCCTTCCTGCTTCTTCACCGTATCGGCGGCGCTGAGTGCCTCGAACGGGTTCCGAATACGGGCTAGGTACGTTGTCCGGGGGATGGTGTTGAGTTCTTGGAGCAGGCTGTAGTTGTGCGGCTCGCTCTTCCAAGACGCGACACGACTGTCTTTGTTATTGATGTCGCCGAAGGTGATCGCCGCTGTGGGGCAGGCCGCCTCACACGCGGTGATGATCGCATCATCGGTGATCGTGTACGCCTCGCTCCCCGCCGCCACGGCTGCCTTCTTCGCCTCAATTCTCGCACCGCTGATCCGCTGGACGCAGTACGTACACTTCTCCATGATCCCACGGTTGCGCACGGTGACGTTGGGGTTGCGGGCCAGTTGCCGCGTGACGGTACTGATATCCGTATACTGCAGGAAGTTGAAGCGCCGCACCTTGTACGGGCAGTTATTGGAGCAATACTTGGTGCCGACGCAGCGATTATACACCATATTATTGAGGCCCTCATTGTCGTGTACGGTGGCGGCCACCGGGCAGACAAGCTCACATGGTGCACGCTCACACTGCATACATGCGATGGGCATCAGGTATGTGTCCGGGTTATCCAGATCGTTGCCGGCGAAGTAGCGGTCGATGCGCAGCCACTGCATCTCGCGGCCAACGGCGACCTGATCCTTGCCGATCACCGGGATGTTATTCTCGGCCTGGCAGGCGATCACGCAGGCGTTGCAGCCGACACACGCATTGAGGTTGAAGGTCATCCCCCAGGCATTGCGCCCGGCGTAGTCGGTGCCCGGCAGCAGCGAGTCGAACTCGTGGCTCTCGCTACCGAACTCCTCCTTGTTGACCTCTTTCTGGATGTACTCCGGATCGACCTTAAACTCCTCAAACTTACCGACCCGATAGATATCGCGTCCCTCCATCGTCCAGTGATCCTGGGTGGAGACGAGCAGGTAGGTATTGCCGGTGTCGCTCACCGAGTCGAGGGTGCCGAACCAGGGCGCGTCGGAGGTACGTACCGGGTAGACGTTCACGCCCACGCCGTTGCCGACAGTGCCGGCCTGGCTGCGTCCGTAGCCCAGGTTGACGGTGACGGAGTTCTCGGCGTGGCCAGGAAGCAGCCAGAGCGGCAGGTCGATGCTGCTGCCACGGTAGCTCAGCCGGACCACCTTACCGTTCACATCGCTGAGCGCCTCCAGGTAGTGCTGGCTCTCGACGCTGCCGCCGACGAGTTGGTCGGCGTTAAAAGGCAGGTTGAGCAGCTTGATCGCGGTGCGCGGGCTCATTAGTGCCGCGTTGTCCCAGACCAGCTTGGTGAGCGGGCGGGGCAACTCCATCAGCCAGCCGTTGTTGGCGTAGCTGCCATCCCAGATCGACGGGTCGGGCCGGAAGACCAACTCAAGCGCGCCGGGGGTGGGGATGGTTCCGCCGAGCCCCTCCTCTTTCAAGGTGGGCGTGCGGGTGGCGGCTTTGGTGTCGCTGATCATGCCGTTGGAGAGAATTCCCTGCCAGGCAGCAGCAAAGTCGCCGCTGATCTTACCCTGCCAGTAGCCTTGCACAATCGTCAGCGGGTCGACAACAGGCTGGCCGAGTAGCGCGGCGATGATCTCGTGGCTGGTCTTGCCGCCGAAGAGCGGCTCGATCAGGGGCTGGACGATGCCGGCGGTGCCGTCGTAGGCCCGCGCATCGCTCCAACTCTCCAGGCTATGGGCAGCCGGGATGTGCCACGTGGCCCCTGACGAAGTCTCATCATTAAAGAGGCTGAGGTGGGCGCTCAGGGACACCTTGGCCAACTGCTCGGCGAAGCGCAGGTCGCCGGGGGCGTTATAGGCCGGGTTGCCGCCGATGATCACGAGCAACGCAACGGCGTTGCTGTCGATCTCGTTAACCAGACTGGCGATCTCGTTGGTCTGGTTAGTTGGCCGGGCCTCGACCGGGTCGGTGTAGATTACCGTGCTACCGACATTGCCCAACTCGGCGTTAATCGCGTGGGCGAGGGCGTGGACGATCGGCGGCTGCTGGTCGCCGACGATCACCAGGGATTTGCCCTTGTGCGCCTCCAGATCCTCGACTAAGGCGGTAAGGAAGCGGGCGGCGGCCTCGGCGTTTGGCCCGGCGCTCACGCCGGGGATGCCGAGCTTGGCGGCGAGCGCCTGGGCGAAGCCGGCCACCTGACCGGCCTGCATCGGCAGGCGATGATCGGCAGTAGCCCCGGTACCCGAGGGGCTGGCCTCGACCACATAGAGCCGGTTCATCTCGCCGGTGTCCTTGCGCACCCGGCGGCCCTCGGCGAAGGCGCGGGCGTAGGCCGCGAAGCCGGGGCCGGGGGCGAGGAAGTCGGCGTCGAGGCTGAGGACAACCTGGGCCTTTGAGAGGTCGTAGCGAGTACCCACGTCCTCGCCGAAGGCCAAGCGCGCACCCTCGTAGACATTATCGCGATTGATCGGGTCATACTGATACCAGCGCGCCTGGGGATACTGCTTTAGCAGTTCGCCTATCTGGCTGGCCAGAGTTGGCGAGGTGACCGTCGTAGTTAGCAAGCGCAGTCCGGCACCGCCGGTGGCGCTCTGCGCCTGGAGCGCGGCGGCGAGGGCGGCGGTGAACGCATCCCACGTGCTTGCGGCACCAGCGTTGAGTACCTGCGTCGAGCGATCCGGATCATACATCGTCAGGATCTCGGCCTGGACGAAGAGGTCGGTGCCGCCGACGCTACCAGGGTGCTGCGGGTTTGGCTCGATCTTGGTGGGGCGTCCATCGTTCGCGCGTACCAGCACACCGGTGGCGAAGCCATTCAGCAACACCGACGATGCGTAGTAGAGCGGCACGTTGGGCATGCGGTCGAGGGGTTGGTGGACAAAGGGGGCGATCTTCGTGCGCGGCATATACGTGCAGCCGCTGATCCCGGCGAGGGCCAGAGACGCGCCCATCAGCTTGAGGAAGCTGCGGCGGCTCACGGGGTCGTTCAGCTCGGAAGCGCCTTGGGGGAACTCGCGCTCCACCAAATCGCGGAAGGCCGGCGTGTCGGCCATCTGATCCAGTGAGCGCCAGAGCTGCGGGCCGCGAGCGTTGTGGAGCTGCGCACGAACGGCGTCGAGGTCGGATGTCAGCTTAGAGTTTGTCATAACGTTGATGATGCCCGATGCCTGATGCCTGATGCGACAGCGGAGGGCTCACGCATCAGGCATCACATCTCAACACACTAGCGGTGGCAGATAGAACAGTTGGTAAGCTGGGCCTTGTTCACGCCATATTGCTTCACCAGCTCGGCACCGAACTGAAGCTGATTCTCAGGCTGAACATAGTCCATGTTAAAGACCTGATCGCGCGGCCGAATGTACTTCTCTGGGTTGCGGTGGCAGTTGAGGCACCAGCCCATATAAAGGGGCTGGGTCTGCCAGACGACCGCCATGGTATTGATCTGACCGTGACAGTTCGCGCAGCCAATGCCCTTGTTAATATGGATTGAGTGGTTAAAATAGACAAAGTCGGGCACTTTGTGTACGCGCAGCCACTCAACGGACTTGCCAGTGGCATAGCTCTCACGGACGACTGCCAACTTCTCGCTGTTCGACTTGATCTGCGAATGACAGGTCATACAGACTTCAGTGGCCGGGATATTTGCGAACGACGACGTGGCCACTGAGACGTGACAGTAGCGACAGTCGATACCTAATACGCCAGCGTGGAGCTGGTGGCTGTAGGGAACCGGCTGCTCGATCGCCACATTGATCTGGCGAAAGTAGTTTGAGCGGAAGTAGACGCCGAGGATCAGCGTTAGCTCAACGGCGAGGAGCAGCCCGGCGAAGATGCTCAGGCGCATGAGCAAATTCGCGTTGCGTGGGAAGATCTGACCCATCCTCGTGACTTTCTTATGGATGCCTGTGCAAGGTGGAAACTTGGGCTATTATAAAACTGCTTGACTTTTGTGTCAACCAAACAGGGTGATGATGTGGTTTAGGGACTGTTCGGGCGCATTGTGACGCGCTGTGTACCTAATTTTTGCTATCGGTGATGCGGCGACCATTTACATATTATGCACGGCGTTCGAATCTTCCGCTGATATACTGCGTGGCAGGAAATTGTGCAGAACGCTTTGCAATGTCTGGGCGAAATATGCTATGGCACTGGGGCGTGGCGAGAGGTATCGCTACAGGAAGCGCAGGAAGACTTGGTTCCCCAGCATGCGCCCGCGCGGGGTGAGGCGCACCCGACCGGGGGCGCGCTCGATCAAACCCTGGCCGATCAGTTCGGTGATCTGCGGGCCGTAGACATCCTCCAGGGCCGCCCCGCAGCGCGCGGCGAAGTGATCTGCGCCCACCCCAACATTTAGTCGCAGCCCCATCAGCATGGTTTCAGCACGTATATCGACCGCGCTGAGCGGGATTATCTCGGCCAGCGGTCGGCGGCCCGCGCCCATCGCGGCGATATACGCATCGATCCCCAGGGTGTCGTAGTAGCGATGGGGCGACCCGCCGGAGGTAATATGCCCGTAGGCTCCGGCTCCCGCCGCCAGATAGTCGCTGTTGAGCCAATAGGCGAGGTTGTGCGCGCATGCACGTGAGGGTATGTCAGGGAGATCTCTATGTTCCCTAAGACCCTCTTCCCGCGCGAAGTTCGAGATCTCGTATTGGACATAGCCGGCATCGGCGAAGCGGCCCATGGCGGCCTCGTACATGGCGGCGGTGGCGTCGTCGTCGGGAAGGCTGCCCCGTCCAGCCGTGACCTGGGCGTAGAGCGGGGTCTGCTCCTCCAGGATAAGCGCGTAGAGCGAGACGTGGTCAACCTGCCAGGTGACAATCTCCGCGAGCGTGGCCTCCCACTGGGTCTGGCTCTGGCCGGGCAGGCCGAAGATAAAATCGAGGTTGACATTGTCAAAGCCAACCTCGCGGGCCTCTAGGTAGCTGCGGCGAGCCTCGTCAGCACTGTGGATGCGCCCGAGGATGCGCAGGGTCGGGTCGTGCAGGCTCTGGACGCCCATGCTCAGGCGATTGACGCCGAGCTGGCGCAGTCCGCGCAGGTAATCGCGCCTGAGGACAGTGCCGGGGTTGGCTTCGCTGCTCACCTCGGCACCTTCCAGCGGCACGATGGCGCTCGCCGCCAGCAGCACGCGCTCCATCTGGCCAAGCGAGAGCATGGTGGGCGTGCCGCCGCCGATGAAGATCGTCGGGCGCAGGGATGCGGCCTCAGCCGAGGCGGGCGGCGCAGGTGAGACCGTCTCGGCCAGCAGGCCCAACTCGGCACAGAGGGCGACCACATACGCCTCGATGCGATCATCCATGTTGGCGTAGGTGTTGAAGTCGCAGTAGGCGCAGCGGCGTTGGCAAAAGGGGATGTGGATGTAGAGATGTTTCATAATGCAAAATACAACATTTCTGCATTTTGCATTGATTTAGTGCTGGCTTGCCCCGACGTGGGCGTGGGCGTTGTAACTGGAGCGCACGAGGGGGCCGCTCTCGACGTGACGGAAGCCGCGCGCAAACGCCTCGTCACGAAACATAGCAAACTCAGCCGGGGTGACGTAGCGGTCAACCGGCCAGTAACTGGCGTCGGGGGCGAGGTATTGGCCGATGGTGAGTACGTTCACATCGGAGCTGCGCAGGGCATCGAGTACCTCCAGCACCTCGGCGTTAGTCTCACCGGTGCCGACCATCATGCCGCTTTTGGTGACAAGCTGCGGGTCGAAGGCACGGGCGCGGGCGAGCAACTCGATACTCTGGTCGAAGGTGGCGCGCGGGCGGAAGCGCCGAAACAGCCGCGCGATGCTCTCGATATTGTGGTTGAGTACATCGGGGCGGGCGTCGAGTACCTGCTGGAGCGCGGCCCAGTTGCCATCGAAGTCGGGGATGAGTACCTCGATCTGGCAGTCGGGCGTGCGCTGGCGGATCAGTTCGATGCTGCGGGCAAAAATATGGGCACCGCCGTCGGGCACATCGTCGCGGTTGACCGAGGTGAGGACGGCGAAGCGCAGGCGCAGGTGGGCCACTGAGGCGGCCACGCGCTCGGGCTCGCCCTCGTCGAGTGGCGGGGGCTTGCCCTTGCCAATCGCGCAGTAGCGGCAGCCACGGGTGCATGTATCGCCGAGCAGTAGGAAGGTGGCGGTGCGGTGGTTCCAGCACTCGCCGAGGTTGGGGCAGCGGGCCTCCTCACAGACGGTGTGTAGATCCTTCTCGCGCATTAGGCCCAGCACGTCGCGATAGTTCTCGCCTGATGGCGCACGGGCCTTGAGCCACTCGGGGCGACGCGGGCGGGCCAGCAGGGCCGGGATCTGATCCTCCGTGTTTTGCGGGATAAACTCAACCATCAGGATTACTTTCTTGCTGTCAGCCTACGCTGGTAGCGGCTACTTGCTAGGGCTGCTCATCGCGTAGTCGAGGACAGAACCCTGGGGCACCAAACTGCCTTTGGGCACTGACTGGCAGGCGATCTTGCCTTTGTCGATTTTCACCTGCGGGTTCGGCGCACCAATCTGGTCGCAGCTGGACTGGCCTTTGCCTAGCTGGAGGCCGCTTGCCTTAAGCACGCGCTCGGCATCTTTTGTACTCAAACCCTGCAGGTCGGGCACGACCATACGGACTATCTGGATCGGACTGGGCATGAGCGTCGATGCCTCAGGCTGTGGTGTGGCTGCGGCGGGCGCGGGGGTGCTGCTAGGCGGGGGAGTATCCGTCGTTACCAGCGTGCTCGCGGGAGTCAAGCTAGCCGCAAGCGGTGTCGGCGGGTTAGTTGCGGTCGGGGCCGATGGTCGGGTGTAGATGAAGATGCTCGTAGCTATGAGCAGGGCACCTACGCCAAACGCGCCATAGCGGCTGCGTCGGCTTAGTTCGCCCTTGATCTCGACGATCTTAAACTCTAGGCCGAGGCCGATACCGACCGCGATAATGCCGGCAATGAACATCACATTGGGGAGCGCGCCGCCAACAAAGTCCATGCGATAACCCCTTTCTAGCGCGTGGTGCGGGCTATGATGGCATAGCCTCGGCGCGAAGGGTAGGTGTCGGATCCAGCGTCACATCGAAAACGGTGGCGAAGTGGTGGAGCAGGGTTGGCTCCACATCGGCGGGGGCGACCGCGCGGCCCAGGAGGGTGCTGAGCGAGGTGACGGCGCGGTTGCCGATCCCGCAGGGCACAATCTGGGCAAAGCCGGCCAGATCCGGGTTGACGTTGAGGGCGAATCCATGGCTCGTGACTCCAGCAGCGCTCAACTTCACGCCAATCGCGCAGACCTTGGCCGTCCCACCGTCAACCCAGACCCCGGTGAGGCCGGGGACGCGCTGGCTGGCCACCCCGAAGTCCGCCAGGGTGCGGATGATCGTCTCCTCAAGGCTGCGCACATAGCGCCCGATATCACCGCCGTGCTGCGAGAGTTTCAGGATGGGGTAGCCCACGATCTGGCCGGGGGCGTGGTAGGTCACATCACCGCCACGGTCGGTTTGGACGAGGGCCACCCCGTGGGCGGCGAGTTTTTCGACAGAGACGAGGATGTTTTCGGGGCGGGCCTTATTGCCAAGGGTGATCGTCGGCGGGTGTTCCAGAATCAGCAGGCTATCGTCGGCGCGACCAGCCGAGCGGTCGGCGGCCAGCTGGCGCATCCATTCCCACGCCCGTGTGTAGTCGATGCAACCGGGGCGGATCAGGGTGATGCTGCGGGGCGTACTCATACGGAAAGTATACCACGCCGCTCCCGACGGCTCTCGGACATAGGCCCATGGTAAAATGAGAACGCAACCAACGGCGGTGCGATAACGTCTGAATCGTTAGCACTACAGGCCAAGGAGAACATGGATGTACGAAGTCATCATCGCTGATCTGCTGTCTCACCCGCGTGTGCTGGAGACGCGCCACCACATGCATCACAGCATCCCCAAGCATGATCATATGATGCGGGTTGTGCGCTACTCGTATCGGATCGCGCAACTGTTCCGGGCCGACCGGCGCACCTGCGCGCGTGCGGCGATCCTTCACGACCTCGACTCGCGGTTGGGCACGCTCGCGAACCACGGGGCCATCGCCGCCGAGGTTGCGGCATCCCTGGGCGAGTCCGACGCGGTCGCGCTAGCGATCATCAGCCATATGTACCCGCTCGGGCCACGGCCCACCACGCGCGAAGGCTGGGTACTGGTAGTGGCCGACAAGATGGCTTCGCTTACCGATATGACCGCTTTTGTGGGCGGGCTATTCACCGGACGCAGCCTGCGGGTGCGGCGGAGCCTCTGTCAGACGGATCCCTTTTACACGCCGCGCCGTCCGCGCCGCCGGATCCGGCGGCTCTGGCGGAGCGTTGGTCGGCTTGGCCTAAGCGGCCAAGCATAGCCGCACGATCACACGCGATACGGGCGCAGCAGCCGAAGGCCGCTGCGCCCGTATGTTATTCGGCGGAGCGTTTTGCGTTTGCAGACGCGGCCCGCTTGGCGGGTGGCTTTGGCGTGGGGCGAACCCGCTCGGGGAGCAGCCCGGCGGGCTGGGGCGGCTCGCTGAGGCGCCCGTAGAGGTAGCTAAATACATCGCGGGAGATCGCGCCCATCGGTGCCGAGAGGATGGCTCCAGCTAGACCGAAAACCTGCGAGCAGACCACCAGCAGCACCATCAGGATCGCCGGGTGTAGACCAACGCTGTCGCCCACGATGCGCGGCACGAGGAAGTTATTCTCAAGCTGTTGGATGGCGATGTAGAGGATCAGCACCGCGATACCGGTGGTGGGCGAGTCGACAAACCCGAGGATCACGGCCGGCACCGCGCCGATGATCGGGCCGATCACCGGGATGAGCTCGGTGATCGCGGCGATTACGGCCAGCAGCAGAATGTAGTTTATGTGGAGGCCGAATAGCTCGATGATGATCAGGCCGACCCCGGCGGCCGCGCCTACCGAGAGCCCGAGAATAATCTGGCCACGCACATAGCTGCTCACATCAAGGTCGATGATCGCCACCAGGGTCCAGAAGTCGTCCCGTAGCCACGTGGGCAGCATGCGGTCAAGCGCCTTGGCCCCGGCGCGCTGATCCATCAGCACATAGAAGAGCCAGAACGGGATGAGGAAGAATCCCAGCAGGAAGGTGACCGTGTTGACCACCGAGAGAACACTGTCGATCAGGAAGACGCCGATCCCCTGGAGGTAGCTCACAAAGTTGGCCCGCAGGGTGTTCATGCCGTTGCTGGCCAGACTAGAGACGCTCTGCTCCACCGTGCCGCGTATCCCAACCGGCAGGGTGGCAAGGATCTGCTGGTACTTGTCTAGCACCATGGTTGACCACTGCTGGAGTTGGTTGATGTTGGGGATAGCGCTGAGCAACTGGCTGATCTGGTCGATCAGCGGCGGGACAATATAGCCGAAGAAGGCCAGCATGATGGCGGAACTGCCCAGGTAGACGAACAAGATGGCAGTCCAGCGCGGCTGCCGCGCGCTGAGCCAGTTCACCAGGGGCATGAGCAGGTAGGCCAGGATGATCCCGATGATAAACGGTGTGAGGGCGCTGCGGGCGGTCCAGAGCAGCCAACTCACCCCGTAGATCGCGCCGAACACCAGGGTCCAGCGGGCAACTCGGCGCGGCGTGATACGGGGTGAGCGGGTCGTCATAGGTGTGGGTTAACGATCCTCGCGCCCGGCGAGGACACTTACGGTAAGCACGGTTGCCGCAGAGTCGCCGGTACTCACCCAACTATGGGCCATATCGTCGTGATAGAACAGGGTATCGCCGGTGTTGAGCGTGTACTCCTCATCGCCGAGGACGTAGTGCAACTGGCCATGAAGGACGAGGATCATCTGGCTGCCGCGCCCGGAGAAGCCCTGCTGGCCGCCGCCGGGGCGGGCCTCGATCATGCGCGCCTCCATCTCGCTATTTGGCGGGAGCAGCGCGTAGACTTGGACGGGGGCATCGTCGAGACTAAGGCGCACGCGGTCGGCGGGGGTGAGCACCTGACCCGCCTGCTGGTTGTCCTCACCCTCAAAGAAGTGCGTCATCTGCACGCTAAAAAACTGGGCAAGCTTACGCAGATTCGCCACCGAGATATTCACTTTATCGCGCTCAAGCCGACTAAGGAAGGACGGCGTTAACCCGGAGCCATCTGATACTTCTTGGAGCGTGAGACCGCGCTCCTGCCGGAGACGGCCGATTTTTTGCCCTAGTGACATATGATTACTGCCTTTAGGCATGGTTCAGATCAGCTTTACACGGTAGCGACGAGGCGATGACGTGAGGGTGCGCTCGCATCGCGTCATCGCATCCCCATACAACGGTCTCGCGGAAAGCGCCCGTTTTGAACCATGTCTTATTGGCAATACCGCAGAAGGAACACCGTCACCTTTGGCGTCAGCCAGCCATAGGCCACCCTGAACCCCAAATGGCCGATGGGCAAACTCAAGCGGCTCAGGAGCGCACGTAAAGGGTCGATCAGCGGATCGAGATAGATGCTTTCCCTTTGGCTTCGCTCAGGGCTTCAGCTCACGCGCTCAACATGACATGACGGGCACCGAACCGTGTTACTTCTGTGTTACTGCCTTTATTATTTAGGATGATGCGCCACTAATCAGCGCGATCTGAGTTTCGATCATCGACACCTATAAGCCTGTCCATTTGTATTATACGCCACAAGAATCGCCACTGTCAAGGCCATGCACAGGGGCGTAGAATTATAAATCTAAGCATCAAGACGGCATGAAGCGAGTTGGAGTGCGTCTGTGATGCACAGGGCAATGATGCCCGCCTTGGAAATATAATCAAATCTGGCGATCGCGGCGATGTAATAAAAAGGCGGCGACCCCCAGGCAGATCAGGGTATAGAGCAGCATCACGCCCCAGCGGCTAAGGAGCGTGCCGAGGCTATGGGTAAAGCTGACCTCGGCCTCTAGGAATCCGGGCGCACAGCCGGCCGGGATGCTGCCGGATCCATCGGTGTTTGGCATGGGACACAGGCTATTCAGATCGGCGCTGACTCCCAGCGCGTCCATCGACCAGCGGCTAATAGTGAGCCAGGAGAGCGGGGTCGCCAAACCCTCGATCTTAAAGATCATGCCGGCGAAGAGGATCTGCGGGATGAGGGCCAGGGGCACGATACTGATCGCGCGGTCGCCGCTCTCGGATGCGGCGCTGATCACCAGACCGAGGGCCATGCCAGCGAGGGCGGTGAGCAGCAGGGTGATGAAGATCTCCGCGAGGGGTGGCAAAATCACGCCAATGTCGGTGGGGAAGCCTACCCTCAGGGCGATGATACCGAGCAGTACCAAGGTTTGGGCGATGATCAGAGCGCTGAGTACGGCCACCTTCGAGAGCAGGTACGGCCCGATGCGCAGGTTCACTAGGCGCTCGCGCTGAAAGATCGGCAACTCTTTGGTGATCTCGCGGGCGGCGTTGATGATCCCGAACCAGACGCTGACCGTGCCCAGCATAAATAGCACCTTCTTAGCCTCGGCGCGCTGGATCAGGTCGACGGCCTGCGCGCCGGTCAGCGCGTCGCTGCGGGCCACAAACAGCAGCAGCAGCGCGATGATCGGAGCCTGGAGCAGCAGGATAAGCAGGTTCCGCCAATCTTGCAGGGTCAGGTCGAAGTAACGCTGGGTGAGGATGCCGAACTGACGCAGGGGCGAAACCTTGTTTTGGCGCTGCGGGGCCGCAGCCGCGTGCGGGGCCGTTTGGGGCTGCGGGGTCTGGCCCAGCCGGTCGGTCACATAGCGTTGATAGGATGCCGAGCTACGGTACTTCAGCTCCCAAAGCTCGCCGAGGCTCGGCGGAGACTTCGCACCAGGGTTCGCCGCAGCCCAGGCGCGATACTCAGCCTGGAGGTCACGCTGGACAATCGGACCCTGCGGATCGCCCTGGCCTTCGAGCTTGGTGTAGATATCTGCGAAATCACCGCCGGTGACATTGAAGAAGGTGAGCGCCTCAGCCGGTGGCCCGAAGTAGACCATGCGCCCGGTCGCCATGAAGACCACGTGATCGCACTGGGTAATGTTGGCGGTGGCGTGAGTGACCAGGATCACCGTGCGACCGCTGTCGGCGAGGCGGCGCAGGGTGTACATCATCTTCTTCTCAAGGCCGGGGTCGAGGCCGCTGGTGGGTTCATCGAGGAAGAAGAGGCTGGGGTCGGCCAGCAACTCGGCACCGATGCTGACGCGCTTACGCTGGCCGCCGGAGAGATTTTCGATCAGCTTGTCGCGGTGCGGGGCCATCTCGACATCATCGAGGACGCGGGTGATGCGGGCGGCGATCTCGCGCTCGGCGGTGTCGGCGGGCAGGCGCAGGCGCGCGGCGTAGCCGAGGGCGCGGGCAACGGGCAGGGTATGGTGGAGGATGTCGTCCTGGGGCACATAACCCAGCACGGTGCGGTAGGCATCAAAGTTACGGTAGAAGTCATCGCCGTTGACCAGCACCTGGCCGGTGGTGGCGGGGACGTAGCCGCAGAGCGCCTTCATGAGGGTACTCTTGCCGGTGCCGCTACCGCCGACGAGGGCGACGAACTCACGCGGGGCGATACTGAGCGAGACATCGTTGAGGATGATCCGCTGCTGGCCACCACGGGCGACGGCGCGGGTCAGGCCACGGGCGTCAATGCGCAGGGCACCCTGCTGATCATACTGATCGAGGCTGGCGACGTTGTAGATCAGCTTGAAGACGCCGATCTGGATCACATCGCCGGGGCGCAAGGTGTGCGGGCCGCTCAGGCGCTGGCCGTTCACAAAGGTGCCGTTGGTGCTGCCGGCGTCGCGCAGGATGACTGCCCCACCGGCGGCGCGGTCGATCTGGGCATGAAAACGCGAGACCTGGGGGTTCTCTAGCACCACATCGCAATCAGCGCGACCGATGGTGATCTGCGGGTCGTGCGGGTCGAGGGCGTAGCTCTGGGCCACCCGGCTGGCCTGCGGCGCCCGCACGGCACCCGCATTGCGGTAGATGAGGGTGACGAAGCTGCCGGTGGCCGGGTCGCCGATACGCAGCACGTCGCCGTCGTGCAGATCGTGGCCGGGCACGCGCTGGCCCTCGTAGAGGATGCCGTTGGTGGAGCCAACATCGGTGATCCGGTGGCCGGGGCCAGTCGGCTCGATACGGGCGTGGTGCCCGCTGACGAAGCGCGAGGCGAGGACCACCGTGTTGTCTGCGGCCCGCCCGAGGGTGACAGGTGCCGCAGACAGCGGGATATCGCGAATCTGCCCGTCCTCCTGGATCTGGAGCGTGACGCCGAGGCCGACCGTCGATCCTGGCGGGCCAGGGGGCGGGCCGCCGATAGCGACGGTGGTAGCCGGGGCCAACTGGGCACCGACGGGCTGTGCCTTGCCGCAGGCGGTGCAGAAGCGGGCGTCGGGGCGATTAAGCGGTGCCTGACAGTGGACGCAACGGGCAGAGGGAGGCGACACGTGCGGCGGCTCCTATGCTATAATTTGGCTGGCCCCGGTCGATACCTCCTTTTGATAGCACAGGTTCTCCCAGATTGCAACCAGAAGTGCAGCCCACCAAACAACTCTGCACGCGGCTGAAGCTGCTACGACGAACCCCACAAACGGTAAAGCTCAGTTGAACCATGCCTAATCGTCAGTGGTATGTTGAGTGCGGAGGCACTGTTGACCACACCGGGTTCTCAGACATGCACCGCCTGCGGTACGCCTCTGGTGGCCGGGGCGCGATACTGCCCGCGCTGTGGTGTCCCCGCCCCCGATGAGGGCAGCGCTGATGAGGTGATGCTGCCGGGAAGTCGGCTCATGCGGGTCTCGGCAGACAGCCTGAGCCTGCGCGAGCTGCTGGCGGTCGTCGAGTCGGGCGTGTTCTACTGGCGCCAGCGCCTCGACCAATCCGAGGGCGTGGCCCGCGAGCAGGCCGCCGCCGCGATCAAGGAACTGTCGCGCATCCTCGACAGCCTGGCCCAGCAGTTGGTCGCGGGTCGCGAGACGGTGCGGATCACCGCGCGCATGCCCTCCACTCGCGTGGCACCCCTGGCCTGCCCGATCTGCGGGCGGGGCAACCGCAGCGGTGCGCGCTACTGCGTGGCCTGCGGATTGCCCATGCGTCCCGACTCGACATTGGTGCCGCGCCCGCCGCCCGAGTTGCACCTGACGGTGGCCGCACGTACCAACATCGGCATGGTGCGCAAGGTGAACGAGGACACCTGCTACAGCGGCGAGTTTGCCACCGTCGATGGCAAGATCGGCACGCTGCTGCTGGTGGCCGACGGAATGGGCGGGCACCAGGCCGGCGAGGTGGCCTCGCAGATGGCCGCCGATACACTGAAGGCCGCGCTGCGCGAGGCGTTGCGCGCCGGGGTGCCTGGGGCTGACGAGGCATGGCACGAACTGCTGCGCCGCGTGACTCTCATGGCCAACGGGCGGATCTACGAACACTCGCGGGCGATGCCCGGCGCGCGGGGCATGGGCACGACGCTGACCCTGGCCATGGTGGCCGGACGGCGCGCACATATCGCCCATGTCGGCGACAGCCGGGCCTACCTGATCAACCCCGGCGGCGTTGGCGAGGGCGGGACGTGGGCGCAGCTTACGGCGGACCACAGCCTGGTGGCGCGTCTGGTCGACATCGGCCAACTCACCCCCGAGCAGGCCCGCGTCCACCCGCAGCGCAATATGATCTACCGCTCGCTCGGTACCGACCCGACGGTGGACGTGGACACGCTGAGCCAGCCCCTGGCCGCAGGCGACGCGCTGCTGCTCTGCTCGGACGGGCTCGACACGCACCTGGACGATGCGGAGTTGGCGCAGATCGTGATTGACGAGGCGAGCGAGGTGCGGGCATGTGAGCGGCTGATCGCGCTGGCCAATCAGCGCGGCGGCAAGGACAACATTAGCGTGATCATCGCACGGGCGCGAACCTGACGCTTGAGGGCGGATTTCCGGGATGGCCCAGCTCTCCCGGATCCGCCCTCGATGAATACATCATGAGGATTGGGTATGCCCCTCTGTGACGTGTGCGGCAAAGATAATCGCGCCAGCGCACGCTTCTGCTGGAACTGCGCCGCCTCACTGCCCAAGCTTCGACCGAATGAGTCTGATCGCCAGTGGCTCGCCAATACGCTGACGAGCGGGCCGATCGCCTCGTCTATTACGGAAGACACCGCGCTGCTCCGTCTGCGGGATCTGCCCGCAGCTGGCGTCGGCCCCCAGGAGAACCCAATGGAAGAGCAGACACCCGAGGCTCCGCGCCTCTTTGCTGGGCGCTACCAGCTACCCGCTGACGCCGTGCCTGGCCCGATCACCGTGGTCGACACGGCACCCTGGCGGCGCTGCTGGGCCTGCGGCTCGACGGCCAACGAGGCGGGCGAGTCCTACTGCATCGACTGCGGTGCCGCGCTTGAGCAGCGGAGCTACCTGGCCCGCCTGTTCGCCGACGATAGCCCAGACGACCGGGCGCTGCCGGTGAATCTGCCCGATGAAGCGGCCCGCACGCTGCTGCCTGAGCTGATCGATCAGGTTACGGATAATGGCCAGTCGCTCGTGGTGCTGAACGATAGCGGGCGTGGGCCGATCATCCCGCCGCTCGACGAGACGCTGGCGCTAGGGGTGGGTGCGGCCCTGGCTCGCCTGCTGGCAGCGCTTCACGCCGAGGGGCGAATCTTGGGCCGGATCACCCCGGTCAACCTGGAGGCGCTGGCCGCCGGGAAGACGCGCCTGCGCGGTGTGTCGGGCATGCCCCGGATGGCGGAGGACGGGCGCGATGCGGCGGTACGCGCCGACCTCGCCGACCTCGCCGAACTGCTGGAGCAACTCACGGAGACGCCGCGTACCACCCAGCGTCTGAATGAGGACGAGGCCGCCACCGCCGTGTCTGCCGACTCCGACAGCCTGCCCACCGTACTGCGTGAACTGCGCACCGGGGCGATCAGCTCCGCCACCGACCTCGCGGGTCGGCTTCAGGCGATTGTCGATGAACGCACCCGCCCGCTGGCCCTGCGCCAGATCGTGGGCGCGCACACCGACACGGGTGTGGTACGCGACCATAATGAGGACAGCTACCTGACCCTGAGCCTGGGACTGGACAACGACAACCAGCGCCAGGGCTGGGGCATCTACATCGTCTCCGACGGGATGGGCGGCCACGCCGCCGGTGAGGTCGCCAGCAGCCTGGCCATCCGTGGGGCCGCCGAGCTGCTGATCAGCGCCTACCTGACGAGGGCCATCGCCCACGACGCCGCCTACGACGAGGTCGAGGCCCGCACCCTGGTGCGCCAGGCGCTGCTCCAGGCCAACGAGGCGATCATCGCCGAGGCCCGCGCCCAAGGCAACGATATGGGCGCTACGATGACCATGGCGCTCATCTCCGGGGATCGCGCCCTGATTGGGAATGTCGGCGACAGCCGCACGTACCTCTACCGCGAGGGCAAGCTGCGGCGGATCAGCAAGGACCACTCGCTGGTGATGCGCCTGGTGGAGCTTGGCCAGATCGCCGACGACGACATCTACACCCACCCGCAACGCAACGCCGTGCTGCGCTCCCTGGGCGATAAGTCCAATGTGGAGGTAGACATCTTCGCCGAGCGGCTGCGCCCCGGTGACGCGCTGCTGCTGTGTACGGACGGCCAGTGGGAGATGACCCGCGACCCTGAGATGGAGCGCATCCTGGCCCGCGAGGCCAACCCGCAGGCGCGCTGTGAGGCGCTGGTGTCGGCGGCGAATCAGGCCGGCGGCGAAGATAACATCTCGGTGGTGCTTATACACTTTGCGTAGAGACGCCCCGGCGGGCGTCTCTACTCCCACCAAATTATGAACTGTCCCAACTGCAACACCCAACTGCCCGCAGGCACCGCCTTCTGTCCCGAGTGCGGTGCGCGGGTGGGTACGCCCTCGCAGGTGCTGCGCGTACTCCAGGGCCGCTACGAGCTGACGAAGAAGCTCGGCCAGGGCGGTATGGGTTCAGTTTACCTGGCTAGCGACCGCCGGCTCAGCACGATACATTGGGCGGTGAAGGAGATGGGCGACGATGCGATCACCTCGCCGCTAGAGCGCCAGCATGCTGGCGATGCGTTTCGCCAGGAGGCCGAGTTGCTGGCGAGCCTGTCCCACCCAAATTTGCCACGGGTGACAGATCACTTTCAGGAGGGCGGCAAGAACTATCTGGTGATGGAGTTTGTGCCCGGCGAGACGCTGTTATCCTACTGTCTGCACCTCGGCCTGCCACGGCCCCTGCCCGAGGTACTCGGCTGGGCCGGTCAGCTCTGTGATGTGCTGGGCTACCTGCACGGCCAGCGCCCGCCGGTGATCTTCCGCGACCTCAAGCCGGCGAACGTGATGCTGACCCCCGAGGGCCAACTCAAGCTGATCGACTTCGGGATCGCCCGCCTGTTCAAGCCCGGCCAGAGCCACGACACCCAGGCGTTCGGCACCATGGGCTACAGCGCCCCCGAGCAGTATGGGCGCGGGCAGACCGACGCGCGCTCGGATGTCTACAGCCTGGGCGTGATGCTGCACCAGTTGCTCACCGGGTTCGACCCGGCAGCCGCGCCGTTTCGCCTGCCGCCAGCGAACCAGGTGAACCCCGCCGTGCCCGCCGTTGTCTCGGCGGCCCTGATCCGGGCCACCAATAACGAGCCTGACCAGCGTTTCGCCAGCGTGGCCGAGCTGCGCCAGGCGCTGCGGAGTTCTGGCGACTTGATCCACCGTGCGGCCATGCCGCAGCCGACGCTGGCCCCGGCGACCGGCGCGAGTGTGGCGATCGTCGGGGGCGTGCCGACATATGCGCCCGCGCAGCAGTCGACGACGCTCGCCAGGGTGGCATTCTGGATGGGGGCGATCAGCCTGGGCATGATGGCGCTGGCGATGCTCATGGTTGGCATCGGCGCAGCGACCCAGGTGCGGGGCGGCGATCTCAGCAACTGGGCGGGGTTCGGGGTGCTGCTGAGTCTCCTGCCGTTTTTTACCGGCCCGGCTGCCACCATTGTGGGCGTGGTGGCCCTGACCCGACCGCAGATCAAGGCCACCGCCCACGGTCGGCGCGACGCGATTGTGGGAGTGGCGTCCGGCATGATCACGCTGCTGTTCTGCTGCGTCATTGCCGCCCTCTTATCAAGCAGTGCTTCATCATCGTAACTATGAGGTTGTCTTTTTCGGGGAGGGGCAAGCCCTCCCCGAATTCCTCCCATCAGAGATCTAGGGGAACAAGCCGCTCATGATCGGAGACATACATGGCTGACGCTGTAACACTCACATGTACGTGGGGGCGCTCGCCGATGACGGTGACGGGCGCGCCGCAGGTCGCCTACCTGCTCGTGGAGGCAACCCCGACCGCCGCGCCGGTCGTGCCGGTGCCGCTAAATTTCTGTCTCGTACTCGACCGCTCGGGCTCGATGCAGGGCACCAAGCTGGAGAGTATGAAGGCGGCCACCCGGCGTGTGATCGAGGCGCTGACGGATCAGGATATCGTCTCGATCGTGATCTTCGACGACACCGTGCAGACCCTCGTGTCGGCCACCCTCGCCGCCGACCGGGCCGCGCTGCTGGCGGCCGTGGAGACGATTAGCGAGTCTGGCGGCACGGCGATGTCGCTGGGCATGCAGTCTGGCCAGGCCGAGCTACAGAAGAACATCGGCCCGGATCGGCTCAGCCACATGCTGCTGCTTACCGATGGGCAGACCTGGGGCGACGAGGAGACCTGCCGCAGCATCGCCAAGTCGCTGGGCCAGGCCAATGTGCGGATCACCGCCCTGGGCCTGGGCACCGAGTGGAATGAGCAACTTCTCGATGACCTGGCCGAGTTTACCGAGGGCAGCTCCGACTATATCGCCGACCCCAACCAGATCGGCTCGTTCTTTCAGCGGGCGGTGCGCAGCGCCCAGGGCACGGCGGCCACCGACGCACGCCTGCTGCTGCGCCTGGTGCGCGAGGCGATGCCGCGCGCGGTCTACCGGGCCACGCCGGCCATCGCCAACCTTGGCTATCAGCCGATTGGCGAGAATGAGGTGGCGGTGCGGCTAGGCGACCTCGTCTTTGGCCAGACGGCCAGCGTGGTGATTGACTTGATGCTGCCGGGTCGGGCCGCCGGATCCTTCCGCATCGCCCAGGCCGAGTTGCACGTCGCGCCCCTCGGCGCGGCCCACGAGCAGGTGGTGAAGCAGGACGTTCTGCTCGCCTTTAGCGCCGACCCCGCCGCCGCCGTCTATGAGCCACGGGTGATGAACCTCGTGGAGAAGGTGACGGCGTTTAAGCTCCAGACCCGCGCCCTGGCCGAGGCCGAGATGGGCAATACCAGCGGGGCGACCCAGAAACTACGCGCGGCGGCCACGCGCCTGCTGGATCTCGGCGAGCTGGATCTGGCCGAGAAGACGCGCCAGCATGCGGACCAGTTGGAGCAGGGCACCAAGCTCAGCGCCGAGACCCAGAAGGAGCTGAAGTACGCCACCCGGCGGCTAACCCAGAAGCTTGAAGAGTAGGGGGGTACCCAGGGAGGGTATGCCCTCCCTGGAGCCTGCCCTTTATTGATTAGGTGGAGGGACGTAAGGATATGACTACATGCCCGACCTGCGGAACCCAAAATGACCCCGGCAACCGCTTCTGCGACCAGTGTGGGATGCGCATGGATGTGGTGCCTGCCGCCGCTCCTGCGGCGGGTGTCGTACCGCCGGATCAACCCACAATGGTCGCGCCATCCTGCCCAAACTGCGGATCGACGGTGCTGCCCGGCGAGGCATTCTGCGATAACTGCGGTGCGGATCTGACCGTGATCCCCGCCGCGCCCGTCCCGGCGGCGGTCTCCGCTGATGCGCCAACAATGTTGGCGTCGATGCCGACCGCAGCCGGGCCAGCGGCCCCAATGGCCCCTGGAGATGGAGAGCTCTGCCCGGTCTGCGGCCAGACGAACCTGCCGGGCGAGAAGTTCTGCGATAACTGCGGGGCCGACCTGTCGGCCCCGGCAACGGCTGCGCCAGCGACCCTGGTGGCCGCACCGGTCGCTGCGCCGGTCATCTTCCCCGATGACGCGGCGACCCTTGCGCCGCCCCCAGCCGCGCCGGTGGCGGTGCCGGTTGTGCCGCCGACGATGCCTGACGATGCGACGATCCTTGCTAGTGCGCCGACGGTTGTGCCCGAGCTGTCACCGGTGCCCGCGCCCGAGGTGTCACCGGTGCCCGCGCCCGAACTGCCACCGGTGCCCGCGCCCGAACTGCCACCGGTGCCCGCGCCCGAACTGCCACCGGTGCCGGTGTCGGCAGGTCTTGACCCAGTGGTCTACGCGGCGCACAAGGCCGAGCTTGAGGCGGAGATCGGGCGACAGCAGCAGATCATCGCACAGTTTGCACAGATGCAAGCCATGTTTGGGGCGACGACGCCACCAGCGGTGACGGCGGGGTTGGCCGAGGCCCATGCGGCCCTGGCGCAGGCCGAGGCCGACCTGGCAAGCCTCAGCCCGCCCACGCCCGCAGTTGACCCAGAGGTGTTGCGGCAGCTTGAGGCGGAGATCGGGCGGCAGCAGCAGATCATCGCGCAGTTTGCGCAGATGCAGGCCATGTTTGGGGCAACGACACCCCCGGCGGTGACGACAGGGCTGGCCGAGGCGCGGGCGGCGCTGGCGCAAGCCGAAGCCGACATGACGGCGCTGACCGGCGTCGTCCCCGTGACCGGCGCGCCGGTTGCGCCAGTCGCGCCGGTCGTTACACCCGCCTTGGCCCCTGCGCCAGCCCCGTCGGCCCCCACGCCGCGCCTGGTGATCGGCGATGGCGGGCAGGCTCTGAACCTACCGACCGACCGGGCCGAGATCATCATCGGTCGTGAGGATCCGGTGAGCAACATCTTCCCCGAGGTAGATCTCACTCCCTTCGGCGGCGAGGCCGGCGGCGTGAGCCGCCAGCACGCGAAGATCACACGGAGCGACGGGCAGTGGATGATTACCGACCTGAGTAGCACGAATTTCACGCGGGTTGACGGGGTACGCCTGGAAGCCTACATTGACACGCCGCTTCACGACGGTGCCCGCGTCCAGTTCGGGAAGATCGTAACGACATTTCACGTGTAGGGTTGCCGCCCCCCAAATTCACAGCGACGCGGTTGAAATTGCCAGTATGGCTGGCAATTTCAACCGCGTCGCTGATCATGCAATCGAGAATGCGGTTTTAGAGCGACAGCCCTATGATGAGCCGAGGGCGCTCACGCCGCGCTCGGTGTCGAGGATGCGGCCACGGGCGCCGCTGGCCAAATCCCAGACCCAGATACTGGCGGGGCTGCGTGGCGCGCTGGCGAGGGGGCCACGTGGCCCTGGCTGGGGCGTGCCAGCGACGATGTAGGCCAGCCCGTCGCCGACAAACACCGCCGCCCCAAGGTTGCCCATGCTCTGGCCAGTACTCAGCAGATCGCTGCGCTTAGGTGCCTGCCAGTGGTAGATCTGGTAGTCCTGCACAAGGTCGCTGGCGCACAGGCTGCTCATATAGATCAGGCCGCCCTGCGCGTCCCATGCGAGCGGGCGTGTCCAGTAGGGACCTCCGTACGCTAGATCGACTGGCGGCTCGGGCTGGAGTGTGGCGGTGGCGGTGGCCGTCGGCTCGGTAGAGGTGGCCGTTGGCTTGGGCGTCGCGGATGGCTTGGGCGTCGCGGACGGCTTGGGCGTCGCGGACGGCTTGGCTGTCGCCTTCGGCGTCCCGTCTGTTGTGGGCGAACTCGCTACCGTTGGGGTGGCGCTGGGCTGCGGGGTATCGGTGGCGCTGGGCGTCAGTGTCGCCGTCGCCGTAGGCGAGGGCGTAGATGGCGGAGGCATAAGCGTCTGCCCACCCAGGATGTCAAGGATGCTGCCGTCGGCGGCGAGGATGATCGTGTCGGCACCAGCGGTATCGCTACGCAGCGCCTCGACGGCCACACGGGAGCCATCGGGTGCGGCGAGGGGGCGTCCGAGCGCGCGGTAGCGGGCGACGCCGGTATCACTCGCCAGGATCGCGGCACCCACATCCACCACCGCGCCGTCGGGGGTACGCAGAAAGAGCGTGCTCCGTCCATCCTCCGCCTCGGCGGTGTAGATCAGAGCATCGCCAGCAAGCCACTGGGGCGCGAAGCGACTCCACTCATCGCCGGCGGCCTGGGCGCGTTCCGGCGTACCTCCGGCGACCGGCACTGTGAAGATCGCCCGCTGCGTCGGCACGGCACCAGTCTCGTCAACGGCAAAGGCCACCAGCTTACCGTCGGTGCTGAAGGCCGGGTCGGCGCAACTGACGCCCACCTGGGCCAGCGGCTTCGCATCGCCACCGGCGACTGACATCAGCCAGAGCGCGCCGGGCACGGCCAGGTTTGCGTCGGCTGGGTCGAGGCCGGGGGCGGCGCGGCAGAACGCGATCTGCGCGCCGTTGGGGCTGACGGTCATGGCCGTCTCGCTCTCGGGCGAGTCGGTCAGGTTCTTCGGCTTGGCATCCCGACCGTCGATGCGCCAGATATCGCCGTCGTACAGGTAGAAGAGCGGCCCGGCCAGTTTGGGATCCCCGCCGCCGGTGGGTACCCGGAGCGTGTCGCTGGAGGCGGTGAGGGTCGTGCTGCGGGCGACGGTGATCGTCAGGCGGGTGGGGTTGCGCTGGACGGTCAGCCGGTACGGCAGCGCCTCCTTCATGCCGATCAGCATGGTCGCGCCAGCCTCGGCCTGCGGCGACACGATGAAGCGGGCCGCGCTGATCGAGCGGGTGGTGCTGAAGGCGAGGGTCTGGGTGATTGGCGAGGAGCTGAAGCGCTCATCGCGCAGCCAGCCGGGCAGTTCAACGCGCAGGGTATAGGGGCCGGGAGCCTCAGCGAGGCTGTTGAGGGCCAGCGTATCGCTGGCGCTGACACAACTGGCCCCGGCGTGGACGGGTGCCGAGTCAGGGCCAGGGTCGAAGCTGAGCGTCACCTGGTCGAAGGCGGGGAACCCGCTGGCGGCGACATCGGTGAGCCGAGCCGAGAAGCGTCCGCTGGCCCCGGCGCTGGCCTGGTTGCAGAAGCCGAGTCCGGCGAGGGCCGGGTTTGGCGTCGGCGTGGGCGGCAGGGGCGTCTCGGTGGCGGTGGGCGTCGTCGTGGATGTAGACGAAGGACCGACCGTAGCGGTGTTTGTGGAGGTCAGCGTGGGCGTGATCGTGACGGTGGAGGTTGACGTGACCGAGGGCGTTCCGGCGCGGATCGTCTCCACATTCGCGATCCGCTCGCTATCACCGACAGACGACAGCTCGCAGCCGGAGAGAACCGTGGCGAGGGCGAGGGGGAGCATTACCAGGGCGGTGGCGACTCTATGGCGCAGGGGCTTCACAGGTAATCTTGCCTTTCCCCTTTCACGAGCGCGGTGCGGCGTTGGGGGCTATCGGATGCTGCGGTGGTCAGTCACCGGGGAGTACCACCTTGATCCAGCCACGGCGCATCGCGTAGACCACCGCCTGGGTGCGGTCGTTGACGGCGAGCTTGCGCAGGATCGAGGAGATATGGTTTTTGACCGTCTGGTTACTAATATCAAGGGACAGCGCGATCTCTTTATTCGTTTGTCCGGCGGCCACGAGTTCCAGCACATCAAGCTCGCGCAGTGAGAGCGGCGAGAAGATGCTCTGGATATCCTCGTCGATGACCATCTGGCGGAAAGCGGCAAGCACCTGAGAGGCCACATCGGGCAGCGAAAGCACCAGATCATTGATCGGGTAGTCGCCCTTGCGCACATCGTTGAGGACGGTGAGGAGGTTGCTCCACTCGATATTGCGTGGCAGGTAGGCGGCGACGCCGGCGCGGATGGCCTTCACGACCTGCTGGCCGTCCATCGCCGAGCTAAAAAGCAGGATGCCGATATGGGGGTGGGTGCGCTTAATGACGTGTGAGACTTCCAGGCCATTGACGCCGGGCAGATCGACCTCCATCAGCACCAGGTCGGGGTCAGTGCTGCCCACGATCTGGATCGCCTGCTGGCCGTTGCTCGCCTCGCCGACGATCCGAAACTCGGGCTGGGCGGAGAGGTGGTGGCGCAGCCCTTCACGAAAGAGGGCGTGGGCATGCACGAGGACAATTGACGTGACGCTCACGCGCAGCTTCCTTTATGCTGGCCGCCCCCCACGCCGCCCGCGTGTGGAGCAGTGCCGGGCCTGTGAGGAAACACGTTACAACCGGGTACCGCCCATTATAGCCGATGGGATGGCATCCTACAAGAGTATCTGCGCCTTCGGCAGGGCGCTGCAACGTCGTCTACGGCGGAGGTTTGAGGGTGACGATGCCACCCCCGAAAGATCTTTTTTCGGTTGGTTTCTGGCGACGAATCCGCCAAAAACCAACCGAAAGCGAGGTCTGGTTGCCCAACCCCAGGGACGTTGCACGCGGCCTGGGGGTCTTTGGCAGGGCTGACACGCTAGCTTTTGTAGGGCAATCGCGCTAAGGCATGGTTCAGAACAGCTTTACCGTTTGGCGGGGACGCGATGAGGCGAGGATGCGCTAGCATCGCCTCGTCGCATCCTCGCCTCATCGCCAAACGGTAAACCTGAAACCTGGCACCTGAAACCTTGTCTAGCGAATGCTCATGGGCATCACGATATGGACGTAGCCCTCCTGGCCAACGGGCTTGAAGACGCCGGGGCTCTGGGTCGTCTGGGTTTCCAGGGCCACCTGCGCAGTCTTGATCGCGGCCAGCGCGTCGGCGAGGTACTTCACATTCAAGGCGATCTGGCCGCCGTCGCCGTGGATCATGCCGTCGATCTCGCCGGTATTATCACCCACCTCGGCGGCATTGGAGCTGATCACCAGGCGACCGGGGCCGAGCTCGCCACCGGGCTCGATCGTGAGCTTGACCACATTCTGGCTCGAACTGGCGAAGAAGGAGGCCAGCTTGACCGCCTTGGCCAACTCGGCCGTGTCGAGGATGCTGCGCGTGAGGTACTGGCTGGGGATGATCCGCTCGAAGTCGGGGAACTTGCCGTCGATCAGGCGCGAGACCAGTTCGGTGTTGTCGGTATGGAAGAGCGCCTGGCTGCCGCCGGGGGTGATCGTCATCGAGATCGTACCCTCGCTATCGGCGGCGATGCGGGCCAGTTCCATGAGCGATTTGGCAGGGACGATAAACTCCTGGGGCTGATCGACGGGATCGGCGAGCTGGATGACGCGGGTGGCCAGGCGGAAGCCATCAGCGGCGGCGAAGGTTGCCCGGTTATCGCGCAGGCGCACCAAGACGCCGGCCAGCACCGGGCGCGAGTCATCGCTGGCGGCGGCGAAGGCCACCTGGTCGATCGCCTCGCGCAGGGTGGCCGGTGCAAGGCTCACCGTCGGCTGGCGGTCGCTCACCGTGGGGATGGTGGGGAACTCCTCCGCCTCGATACCCTTAATATTGCTGGTGAAGCGGGCGCACTCGATCTTCATCGTCTGGGTACGTGAATCAAGGGTGAGGGTGACGCGGTCATTGGGCAGGCCGCTGATGACATCGGCGAGGAGCTTGGCGGGCACGGTGATCGCGCCCTCCTCCTGCACCTGCGCGCCGATCCAGTGGGTGATGCCGACGTCTAGGTTTGTGGCGGCCAGTTTGAGCCGACCGCCATCGGTGGCGAGCAGCACATTCGAGAGAACCGGCAGGGTACTCTTGCCGGCCACCGCGTGGCTCACGACCGCGAGGCCGCGCTTGAGGTTCTCCTGGAGACATGTCAGCTTCATGGGTGCTCCTTGTCTCGCGCCCGAGGCGCCCTGTGGGCACGTGCAAACAGAGACGCCCCTGGGGGGCGTCTGTATAATTTCGTCGTTCACGGAAGCGTACATTATAGCACAGGACGACGCGGCTACGCCGCACCCTTGCGGAAGATCACGCGCAGGGCGTCATCCTCAAAGTAGGCGTCCAGGGCGCGTAGACGGGCGAGGGACTGGGGCAGCACAATGCGGTGGCGATGCCAGCCTACCGAGATCAGCAACTCATCGGCGTTCTGGGCGAGGTGTACCTGATCCTCGGAGGCGAAGGGGAGGGGCACGATCAGGTCGTAGCCATCGCCGGTCTTCTCGACCCGCTGCACCGGCCCGCGATAGAGAAACGCGGCCGGGTCGCTGTCGCCAAAGAGCTTATCGGCCAGGACGCTGAGCAACTCGGTGCCGACGATCTCGCGAGAGAAGTGGGGCGAGCGCAGGATGGGCAGCGGCTCGAACATCTCGCTTACCTGGGGCGCATACTCCTGCTGCATCGCACGCCACGAGGCAAAATGGCCATCCACCTCCATGGGGAGGATGCGGTTGATCACCACGGCGTCCACCGCGTAGCCAAAGAGGCTGAGGTAGGTGAGCGAGCGCTGGGCCTCGCGGATGACCATCTTCTCCAGGTTCATCACAATGCGCGCGGTAGTCACCTGCTGGTCAGTGAGGATCGTCCGCACGGCCACCATGGCGTCGATTGCCTCTTGGGCCGAGCCGAGTACGCTGTCGTTGACAATCGGCATATCGGTGACCCGCTTAGCGACGGGGCGCACCACCTTGAGCAGGGCGCGGGCGATCGGGAAGAGCCGCGAGATCCACCAGCGCATAATGTCGGGCAGCGAGAGCAGCCGGAGCGTCTCGCCGGTGGGGGCGGCATCAACGACCAGCACATCGTACTTTTGCTCATCGAAATGGCGCTTGATCTGGAGCAGGCTGAACAGTTCCTCGGTGCCGGGGATAACCGAGAGCTCGCCCTGGGCGATCGTCTCGGCACCCTGCCATGCCAGCAGGTCGGACAGATACTTGGAGACCTCGCCCCAGTTTGATTCAAGCTCGTGGAGGGCGTTGATCTCCTGCGCCCAGAGGTTTGGGGCGACAAGCAGCGGCTCGGCGCGCAACTCGACCCCCAGCGAGTCGCCAAGCGAGTGGGCCGCATCGGTGCTGAGCACGATGGTGCGGTAGCCGCGCTGGGCACAGCGCAGCGCTGTAGCCGCCGCGACGCTTGTTTTACCGACCCCGCCCTTGCCCGTGTAGAAGAGAATACGCATCGTTGCCACCGTCTCTATCTCTATCTCGGTCTCTATAACTTTGAATAAGGCGCGATGTGCATATAGTACACGTAGCCGCGTGTTTACGCAATTATGGCCGCATCTTGAGGTTTTCGCCGCTTAACGGTGGGCTATGGGGGGGTGGGAGTCGGCCCTGGTTCCCAAATTAGTCGGCGGCGACCGCGCGCTCCCACCAGGCCCGGATGATAGCGGCGCTCGATCCGTACCAGGGCCGGTCGGGGCGGTCGTCGTGGCGCAGGCCGGGGATCACCAGTTTGCGCGAGCCATCGAGCAGGCCATTCTCCAGGGGCACCACGCCATCGCCCCACTGGGCACCATCGACGCCGAGGATCCGGTAGCTCATCCACGCCCCGCGCTCGGGCGGCGCGCCGTCGGGTGCGCCGAGGACGCCCTTGCCGATCACGCTGACGTAGTGCAGCGTGGGCCAGTAGGCACCGGGGTAGAGACTCTGGGCATAGGCGATCTGGTTAAGCCCGCCCTGACGCCCCCGGCCCACGGCGCTATGGGGCGTGCCCAAGGTAATCAGCGACCGCACATGCTGGTGCCCGTGGTAGCAGAGTCGGCGCGGGCCGTAGGGCTGGTCGCCCAGGTAAATCCGAGCCAGCACGCCGCCGGCGCTGTGGGCCACCAGGGTGACCGGGCGGTCGCCGTGATCGGCCATGGCCGCGTGTACGGCCATATCGAGGATGCGCAGCAGTGTGCCGTAGCTGTCGCTGGCCATCACGCCGATCCAGTCGATCAGGTTGATCGGCGCAACCGCCACCGGGCACCCGCTGACGGCAGCCAGGCTGGCGCGCAGGGGCTCGTACTGCCGCGCGTTGCTGGCGAACCCGCCGACAATCAGGACGGGGCCGCCGGTGTTAGGTGTAGTTGGCATCGACATGGCCATATTTTACAGCATAACATTGGGCCGTCTCTGGCTCGCCTGCGGGAGCGGTTGCAACGTCGCCTCCGGCGGGGGTTTGGGGGTGGCGTTGCCGCCCCTGAAAGATCTTTTTTGGTTGGTTTTTGGCGGCAAAGCCGCCAAAAACCAACCAAAAGCGCGGTCTGGGGCGCAGTTGCATCAGCCCTGGGCTCGCCTGCGGGAGCGGCTGGGGCGATTCTGCAAGAGGCTGTAGGGGCGGCTCGCGAGCCGCCCCTACGATCAAAAAACTAGGACACCTGCTGCTCGCGGCGCGGCGCGGGGGAAGGACTCTTGCGTGCGATCTCGGCGTAGCGCCGGGTGGAGCGCGGGTCGCGGTGGCCAAGGATGCGGCGCACCACCTGCTCGGGGTAAAAGGCGATCAGTTCGGCGGCGGCGGTGTGGCGCAGATGGTGCAGGGTGTAGCGCGGCTGCTCCTTGCCGTCCACCAAATCGATCAAGTGCGCGGCCTTGCAGACCAGCACCCAGCGCCGGTGCAGCGTGTCGTAGGAGGCGCGGTTCCCGCGTGACGAGCAAAAGAGCGGATCATCGGGCGACTGGTCGGTGCCGAGGTCGCGCACCCAACTGCGCAGGCCGCGCAAGCTGCGCGGCATCGCGTCGGAGGTGAGGACGACCATCCGCTTGCTACCACTTTTGCTATTCTGCACGAGCAGCACCTCACAGCCAGGCTCTAGGATAACATCACCAACATTCAGGTTGAGTACCTCGTCGGTGCGGACGCCGATCTCGCGCAAGAGGGTGAAGATCAGGCGATAGGGCTGTGACGAGGCGGCGATGGCGACATCGAGGGCGCGGCGCTCGGACTCGCTGACGATCGGCTGGGGCCGATGCTCGGTGTGGTAGCGCCCGCCGATCTGGTCGAGGGGGTTATAGAAGCAATAGCCACGCGCCACCGCCCAGCGGAAGAAGCGCCCGAGGCTGGCGATGCGGCGGTTGGTGGTGCCCGGTTGCTCGTTACGGCTCTCCAGAAACATCTGGATATCGCAGGTGCTAATGACCTCGATCGGCTTATCTACCGCGACGGCGACGGTGCGCAAGTCGCAGCGATACGAGGTGATCGTATTAGCGCTGAGCCCTTGATCGCCCTTGATATCGCTCAGGAATGGCTCCATCTCGCTGGCGATGGTGCGCGTGCGTGATGGGGCAGGGGCGCTGGTAGTTGGCATGAGATTCTCCTATGGGGAAATACCGCGAACCCGCCCGGTGTGGATCTGCGTGGACATGTCATGGCGGTTAGATTTTTTGCATTATAGCAAAAATTTCGCAATAGTTCTAGTTCTTTGATCTAAATATCAGGGCTGTTGAAGCATCCCCGGGGCTACGCCCTGAACGATCTCTTTTTGTTGGGTATTGGCGGAGAATCCACCAACATCCAACAAAAAGAGATCGTTCAGGGATGGCACCGCCACCCCCAAACCCTCGCCGGAGGTGGCTTTGCACCAACCTTACGCGCCAGCCTCGATGAATTGTCGTTTCAGGGCGGATCGGGTATGATAGATACCGTGCGTTTGTGCTGCTATACCCGTTGCGCTGGCCCTAAAACAGGACGTTCTTAGGTTGGCCTCTCGTCTCCGTCACATGAGAAAGGAGTGTGCGACCCTGCGCGGCCCCCTTATCTATGCCGCCAGAGACAGCGCAGAAAAAGTGAGAGTGCGTAGAAGAGCAAACAGTATCATGATTGTGGAGTTAGAAAAACATGAGTACACCCGCCGAGACGCGCAGTGGGATGCGCTGGATTCGTGCCGACCTGCATCTGCACACCCCGGCATCTGAGGATTACGCCGAACCAGAAGTTAGCTACCTTGATATTCTTCAGGAGGCTGAACGCCGCGAGCTTGAGATAATCGCCTTCACCGACCACAACACGGTTCATGGCTATGAGCGATTTCAGCGCGAGATCGAGTTTCTCAAAACGCTTGAGTTGGGCGGTCGGCTCACCGATGAAGAGCAGGTACGCTTGGTCGAATATCGTCGGCTCATGGCGAAGATTAATATCTTGCCCGGATTCGAGTTCACCTCGCACTTTGGTGCCCATATCCTGGGCATCTTTGCCCCCAACCGCTCCCTCAGCCTGATCGAGGCGACCCTGCTACAGCTCGGCGTGTCTGCCGACCATCTGAAAGATGGGATCTGCGGCGTCGCCAACACCCGCCACGTCACCGAGGCTTACGAGGTGATCGCCCGCGCCGGTGGGTTGGTGATCGCGCCCCATGTCAACGGCACGAACGGTGTGATCACCGAGACGTTGCGCATGGGCACGAGCGGCCAGTCGCGCATCGCCGCGACCCAGAGCCAGCATCTCAACGCCCTGGAGTTTATCAATTTCTACACCGACCACGAAAAGTTTACCTCGCCTGGATTCTATAACGGCAGGGTCGAACATTACGAGCGGCGCATGTTTTGCATCCAGGGCAGCGACGCCCACCGTCTGCGCCGCCTGCCTAGCGCCGATGGCCAGATGCTCCACCGCCACGGCATCGGAGATCGTTATGTCGAGCTTCTGCTGCCCAACAACAGCTTCGAGTCGTTGCGGGCGCTCTTCGCCAGCCAGGACTTCGACCGCGTGCGGGTGCCCAAGCGCGACCAGAAGCAGTGGGCGGTAGACGCGGTGCGCTTTGGCGGCTCGACGGAGCGCCAGATCCTGCGGGCAACTGGCGAGGATCCGCAGAGCGCCGGCAACCTCTGGTGCGATGTGGCCGCCCTGGCCAATGCCGGCGGCGGCGTCCTCGTGATCGGCTGCGAGCCGGGCGGTCGGGTGGTTGGGGTGGTGCGCCCCGACCAGGCCAGCGAGGCGCTGCGCAAGGGCGTAACCACGCATATCTCGCCGCAGCCCTATCTCTCCTTCGAGTTGATGAGCTACGAAGGCCAGGATGTCATGCGCGTGGAGGTCAAGTCGAGCGAGCCGCCGCCCTACGTGGGTCTGAACGGCACGATCTATGTGCGCCGCGATGGCGAGACAACTCTGGCTGACCGTGGCGAGATCATCCAGCTCTGCAGGCGCGCCCTCGCCGAGGGGGCATCGTCGCCCCTCGATAACGGCCAGGATCTCGATCTGCCACGCTCCGGGGTCGAGATCGTCAGCGGCCAGAAGCGCGGCGGCGCTTGGCTGTATGAGGTACGCGACCTACGCACCACCGCCGGGGTCACGCGCGAGCGCGCCCAGGGCCTGTGGGCCTACGCGATCAGCCGCTACGAGGATCTGCGCGATGGACGGGTGGATGTGCAGAGCCAGGTGAAGTGGAAGGGCCGTCTGGGCCTGTGGCGGGCCTACCGCCAGGGCAGCCGCACCAAGTACGACTTGGTACATCGCGACGCCAACGGGGTGATCAGCCATATCTTCTTTGGCGTGAGCGACTGGGGACTGAGCGAGGCGTGGGAGTCGCTGCTGGGCGAGCGGAACGGCGATCCGGTCGAGCAGGAGAGCCAGGTCTTCGAGCACGAAGATGAGACGCCACTGTCTAGCCCCGAGGAAAAGCCAGAGCCCATCGCATCCGAGCCGTCATCCTGGGGCGACCGGCGCACGCGCTGGCGCGGGCGCGGTGGCCTCGCCTCCGCCTACCGCGACGAGCATGGTGCCCCGCGCTTTGATCTGGTGATGAAGGACAAGGACGGCCCTGGCCAGCAGGAGTATCGCGGCGTATCGCTGGAGAAACTCACCGAGGCGTGGCTGAACCTGATCCGGGTCGTTCGCCCGCGCACGGGGATCGAGGTGGTGAGCGCCTCGCGCGGCGACGACGGCGAGTGGCAGTATGTCTTCCGCAACCTGCGCACCGGCGATGTGAGCGGGGTGCCCTGGCGCCTCCAGGACATCGAGCCGGGCACGGTGCGCGAGTACGCGGCGCGCATGTTCCAGCAGGATCTGCCGCTGGACGAGGAGCGGGTGCGCTGGTGGGGCAACATTGGCTACATGCGCCCGATGCGCTCTCAGGTCGATCTGATCTTTGTCGATGAGCAGGGCGAACAGCACTTCTACTACGCTGCCCGCCGCGAGGAGCTTACTGGCGAGTGGCGCGAGCTCCTGGAGCTGTACGAGGAAGTCTAACGATAGCCGATAGCCGATAGCCGATAGCCGGGCACCAGCGGCCATTTTCATCGGGTGTTGTGCGCGAATCGCATGGTTGTCTGAATCTAAAAAGAGCGGGCCAGGGACGGTAAATTCGTCCCTGGCCCGCTCTTTTTAGATCAAGATGCCCACCGGGGACTCCAGCAGCTTCTTCAGCTCCTGGAGGTACTGGGCGGCCACGGCGCCATCCACCACCCGGTGATCGACGCTGAGCGTGACGTTCATCACCTGGCCGATCACGATCTGGTCGCCGCGCACCACGGGCACCTTGCGCACTGCGCCCACGGCCAGGGATGCCGCCTGCGGCACGGTGATGATCGAGCTAAACTCGACCACGCCGAACATGCCCAGGTTGGTCACCTGGAAGGTCGCCCCGTCCAGCTCGTGCGGCGCGATCTTACCGTCGCGGGCGCGGGCGACCATAGCGCGGATCTCGGCGCTGATCGTGCCGACGCTCTTCGTGTCGGCGTCGCGCACGACCGGGGCGATGAGGCCATCGGCCAGGGACACGGCCACGCTGACGTGTACCGCTGGGTGGCTGGCGATGGCGGGTTGGCCGTCGGGGCCGCTAGCGTAGCTCGTGTTCACCGTCGGCACGGCGCGCAGAGCCTTGGCCGCCGCCTTCACCACCAAGTCATTCAGCGAGACCTTGGTGCCACTGGCGATGATCTGTTCGCGCAAGGCCATGGCGGCATCCATGGCGATCTCCATGGTCACGGAGATGTGCGGCACGCCGGGCTTGCTGTCGCTCATCGCACGGGAGATCGCCTTGCGCATGCGCGACATCGGTGCAACGCTGGATCCGGTTGCCGGGGCGGGCGCGGGCGGCACGGCGGCGCGGGCGGGCCGTGGGATCGTTGCGCCCGGCTTTCGCGGCGCGGCGAACATCTCGACATCATCCTTGATGATCCGGCCACCGGGGCCGCTGCCCGTCACCTGGCGCAGATCGACACCCAGCTCATCGGCGAGGCGTCTGGCCACCGGCGACGCCTTGACCCGCCCCTCCTCAGCGCCGTTTACGGCGGGAGTCGCCTCCATCGGCAGGGCAGCATCGCCGATATAGGCGATCACCTCGCCAATCGGCACCATCTGCCCCGCAGGGATGACAATTCGCTGGAGAGTGCCCGCGTCAAACGACTCAAGCTCCATCGTGGCCTTATCGGTCTCGATCTCGGCAATGATCTCGCCGACCGCCACCTGGTCGCCGACATTCTTCAGCCAGCGCCCGACCGTCCCCTCCGACATGGTATCAGAGAGCCGGGGCATGGTTACGTCTGCCATACATCACCTCAATTGCAGATTGCAGATTGCAGGCATCGTGGGCGTAATCTGCAATCTACAACCTACAATCTACAATTATCGCTTCCCCTCCAGCACCTTGTGGATAGCGTGGATCAAGCTGTTGGCGCTCGGCTTCGTCACCGCCGAGAGATCTTTGGCGTAGGGCAGAGGCACCTCCAGCCCGGCCACCCGCTGCACCGGCGCGTCTAGGTAATCGAATGCCTGCTCCTGAATGGTGGCGGCGATCTCGGCGGTGATCCCGTAGGAATACCAGTCCTCGGCAATCACCACAGCGCGGTTGGTACGCCTCACCGACTCAATGATCGTTGGTCGGTCGAGCGGTCGCAGCGAGCGCAGATCGACTACCTCGACGCTGATGCCCTCCTGCTCCATGCGCTGGGCAACCTGCATAGCCACGGCGGTCATACGCGAGTAGGCAACCACGGTGACATCGGTGCCGCGACGCTTGATCTCGGCCAGGCCAATCGGCACCACATAGTCGTCGTTACTAGGCACCTCGCCCTTGGTGTCGTAGAGGGCCAGGCTCTCGATAAAAATCACCGGGTCGTCGTCGCGGATGGCGGCGCGCAGGAGACCCTTGGCGTCGTAGGGGGTGGCCGGGGCGACCACCTTGAGGCCGGGGCAGTAGGCGAACCAGTTCTCGAAGCTCTGCGAATGGGTGGCACCGAGCTGGCCGGTGCCGCCAGAGGGCGTGCGGATCACCAGCGGCACGCGCACCTGGCCGCCGAACATATAGTGGATCTTCGAGGCGTGGTTGACCACCTGATCAATCGCGACCAGGATAAAATTGATCGTCATGATCTCGACCACCGGGCGCAGGCCGAGCATAGCCGCACCGATAGCGAGGCCGACGAATCCCTCCTCGGCGATTGGTGTATCGACCACGCGGCGCGGGCCGAACTCCTCAAGCAGGCCCTCGGTGATCCGGTACGAGCCCTGAAAAAGCCCGATCTCCTCGCCCATCAGCAGGACGTTCGGGTCGCGGGCCAACTCCTCGCCCAACGTATTGTTGAGCGCCTGACGGTAGGTGATGACAGGCATATCCCATCCTCGTAAGGGCGAAGCATTCGCCCCTCATATGTGATGATGGAAGCCGACACTACGAGGCGAATGCTTCGCCTCTATACGTCGCCCCGGTTGATCTTCACCGCGCGGATCGCATCCTGCGCATCGGGGGTGTTGGGCACCGGGGTGGCATACATGAAGGTGTACATATCCTCAAACTTCGGCTCGGGGCTGCCGGTGGCGAAGTCGATGGCCGCCTGCACCTCGCGATCCACCAGCACGGCGGTTTCTTTGAGGAAGGCGTCATCGGCGATGCCGTTGGCGAGGAGGATGGCGGCGAAGTTGCGCAGCGGGTCGAACGCCTCGCGCCCGCGCCGCACGGCGTCGGCGTCGCGGTAGCGGTCGGCGTCGATCACCGAGTGGCCACGGAAGCGGAAGGAGGTGATGTCGAGGATGGCGGGTTCACCCTCCTGCTCGGCCCGCTGGCGCAGGCGGCGCACCGCGTCGCGCACGGCCAGCACATTGGTGCCGTCGATACGCTCGCCGTGGATGCGGAAGGAGCCGCCCTTCTTGTAGAGATTCGGCTCCGACGAGCCATTCTCCACCGAGGTGCCCATACCGTAGCCGTTGTTGACGACGAAGAAGAGGACGGGCAGCTTCCAGAGTTTGGCCAAGTTCAACGACTCGTAGAAGGCCCCGATGTTGGTGGTGGCGTCGCCCATCTGGGCGATGACGACGCCGGGCTTACTCTGGTACTTCAGGGCGTAGGCCGCGCCCACCGCCAGGGGCACCTGCCCGCCGACGATCGCGTAGCCGCCCATAAAGTGGGCCTGCGCGTTGAAGAGGTGCATCGAGCCGCCGCGCCCGCCCGACACGCCAGTTTCCTTGCCGAAGAGTTCGGCCATGATCGGGCCGGGCGCGACGCCGCGAGCCAGGATATAGCCGTGCTCGCGGTAATTCGTAAAAATATAATCGTCCGGGGTCAGGGCGGCCATCAGGCCCACGATAGTCGCCTCCTCGCCGAGGTTGAGGTGGCAGTAGCCGCCGATCTTTGCCTTCACATACATCTCGCTGGTGCGCTCCTCGAAGCGCCGCAGCCGCAGCATCTGGGCGTAGTAGTGCCGCAGTGTTCCGGCGTCCTCGTGATCAAGGGCCGCCCGCACGGCGTCCTTCGCCTTCGCCATGGGTGTCTCCTTTCCCGTGTGTGTTGAAAGATTGTGAACAACATCACAAATAATGAAAGAAGCAGAATCTCCGCATGCTGGCTACAGTATACCAGACCTATATGCGAGGTTGCGTCCTCCGCCAACCATACGCCGGGCGGTTGCAACGTCGCTGGGGCTGCGCCCCAGACCGCGCTTTTTGTTGACATTTGGCGGCGAA
>CAISPW010000093.1 GCA_903887465.1 uncultured Oscillochloris sp.
GCTGAAGCGGCCTCAGACAGGCCGCTTCAGCGGCCGTCGTCACCCTTCAGCCCCCCGGCGAACGTCCCTGGAAATCCGTATCGGGTTGCCCGGCCTGGAGCGCGGGCCGCCCGCCCGCATGAACCCGGTATTAGGGCCGCGCCAGGGGGATGCGCGCAGCGACGGCGGGGTCAACCTCAAGGACAAGGCTCGACATCCAGCCCACCTGACCATCGGCGGTACGAACCTCGTACCAGTCGCCCTGGCGCAGGCTGAGGGCGATGCTCGACCCGGCGCTGATCACGGCGACGATGGTGTAACTGACGCCTGGGCCGCTGCGCATGTTGGCATTGGCGGGAACCCGCACGCGAGGCGGCTTAGGCGTCGGCATGGGCGCGGTGGTGACGATCCGCGTGGCTGTCGCCGGTGGCGTCGGCCTGGGCGTTACCGGAGTCACGCTGGGCAGATGTTCAAGGACGGGGAAGGGAGTCGGTCGGGGTGGGAGCGCTGCGGCCATATCTCCACATGCGGCCAGGCCCAGCGCGATGGTCGCGGATATGGCGACGCGCCGCCACGTGTGTCGTTGCATCAGCATGTCGATAGTATAGCAATGCCGCCGCCCGCTGTCACCCGAACGCGCGGATGGAATCCGTATGAGTTTCGCCCGCAGGCATCAACGGAGCCTGAGTTAGCCGCCGCCCAACTGCGATAGCGGGTCGCTACCGGCGAGCAAGGACGCCCCAGCCAGCGCCGTCCACCCTGCGAAATGCATCGGCTGGACATCTGCACTCGGGCTACGGCGCGATGGTGTGCAGCCGGAGGTTGTAGAAGCGGGCCTTCACCGGGACACCGTCGGCCACGGCCACGAGCCCATAGCGTACGCTGGGCGGAGGTGTTGTGCGGCTGAGGTGCGCCACCAGTTGCCCGTTCATCCCCAGGTCGATCTGGTTGCCCTCCAGGCGGACGACCAGCCGGTTGACGGCGTCTGCGCCCTGCTGGATCGCCGGGTGGCGCTCATCAAGCAGCACTGTGTTGATCCCGGCCGAGCGCTGCTCCAGGCGGAAACGGGATCCTGCCGGATTCACAACGAAGACGAGGTAATTGTCGGTATCACTAAAGCGCAGGATCATGCCGGCCTCGCCGCCGCTCACCGTCACATCAACCCCGATCAGCACATCCTCGCCGCCGGGGACGGTGTGGTAGGCCCAGATATTGCCGAGGCCCGGATCCGAGGTGATCGTGTACCCGCCATCGCGGGTGCCGATGCTCCACCCGCTGCCCGAAATTGTCGGCCAGGCGTCGCCGTGAAACTCCTCGGCGTAGAGCAGCCTGCCGTCCTCGGCCAGCATCTCGGGCGTGGGCGCGGGCACGGGCGTGGGCGCGGGCGTGGCGGTGAGAGTTGGCGGCACGGGCGTGGGCGCGGGCGTGGCGGTGAGAGTTGGCGGCGCGGGCGTGGGCGTGGGTGCGGCGGTGAGGGTTGGCGGCGCGGGCGTGGGCGCGGCGGTGAGGGGTGGTGGCGTGGGGGTGAAGATCTGCGGCGAGGCGAGGGAATTGACGGCGACGGCGGTATCGGCCAAGGTTGGGGTGGTGAGCGGGGCTGACTCCGTGGGCCGTCGCAGCCACCAGGTCGCCGCGCTGACCCCGGCGACCAGCAAACTGCTGAGTCCGCCGAATAGCAACGAGCGATAGTTGCGGTTGGTTGTGGGCCGAGGTGCAGGTGCAGGTGCAGGTGCAGGTGCAGGTGCAGGCGCAGGTGCAGGTGCAGGCGCAGGTACATGCGTATGTGCAAGTACAGGCGCAGGGCGCAGGGCGATGGACGCCTGCGCCTGCGCCTGCAGCACGGCGCTATCGCGGTAGAACGGGTTGATCTTCTGAAGCTCACGCAGGGTGGTAATTGCCTGCATGGTGCGTCCGGCATCGAGGTGGGCGCGGGCCATGTCGTAGAGTTCGGCCTGGTGGTTGTGCGGTCGCTGCGGATCGGTATGCGGGCGGGACGACCGAACCGTGCGCCCGCCCAGGCTACGGTTATAGATCGAGCGCCGGCTAAAGTCGCTCAAGATCTCATAGGCCGCGTTGATCCGCAGCGCCCGCCGACTTGCATACGCCTGCTCGCCAGGCGACGCGACAGTGACCCGATCCGGGTGGTAACGGCGCATCTGCTGGCGATAGGCTTGCTTGATCTCGTCGGTCGACGCGCTGCGGCCAACGCCTAGAATCTCGTAGTAGTCGAGTTGCTCAAAATCATCCATAGGTGATCAGAAGATGTTTCTGTGACCCTGACTATACTCAAATTCACCACATAATTGCGACATTATAGCACAGCCTTCGCCCCAATTTCTCGGTAACGACACCGCATAATACGGATAGTGCAACGTCACGTTGCGCTAGAGGCGTAGGGACGGCGAGGCGATCCCTATGTTGTCCATGTGGTCAGGGCGGTGGCAACGTCGCCTCCGGCGGGGGTTTGGAAGTGGCAAAGCCACCCCCGAACGATCTTTTTTGGTTGGTTTTTGGCGGCTTCGCCGCCAAAAACCAACCAAAAGCGCGGTCTGGGGCGCAGCCCCAGCGACGTTGCATCAGCCCTGTCCATGGGGTACGTCCTCTTGCCCGCCCACCGCGCGAGATGCTACAATACCATCCGTTTCTTCCCACGCTGAGAGGGATCGCCGATGGATAATCTTGAGTCTGCGACCCATGCCACAGAGGCTACCGGCCAGATCTTGTCGACCGCCGCCTCTGTTGTGACCACCCCAGAGCTCGGGTCGATCTACTTCAACGTACAGCCCTGGGCGCTGACCATCTCGGATAACCTGCGGGCGACGTTCGCGTTCGACCGCGAGGGCCGCCCGATGAGTTGCTTCCTCGACGGCGGAAACTACCGGTTCGGCCTCTCGGGCGACATTCTGCTCAAGGTCGCCGTGCCCGCGTCGCCCAAGCTGCGGCGGATCCTGTCGGACGACGAGGGCACCCGCCTGCGGGCGACCGTCCACGCGCATATGGTACGCATCGTGGCCGGGGGCGCGCACGCGCTGACCGATGAACTGCGGGGCTGGCTCGCACAGATCTTGTCGTGGGACGAGGATCGCGCCCTGATCAACCGGCGCATGTTCCAGTCCACCTACCTGCCGATCAGCATCGTGCCGCCAGACCAGTATCGCGCCCTGGTGCTCCAGGTAACAGAGGGGTGCAGCTGGAACCGCTGCACTTTCTGTAGTTTCTACCGCGACCGGCGCTTCCGGGTCAAGTCGCCAGCGGCGCTGCAGGATCACATCCACCAGGTCAAGGCGTTGCTCGGGCGCGGGCTTGGGCTGCGGCGCTCGATCTTCCTGGGCGACGCCAACGCGCTGATCGTCCCGCAGCCGCGCCTGCGCGAGCTGCTGCAGGTGATTCGCGCCGAACTGCCCGCCGAGTCACAGCGTCTCTACGCCTTCCTAGACATCTTCGGTGCCGATCAGAAGACGACGGACGAGTATGCTGAACTGCACGCCTGCGGGGTGCGGCGGGTCTACATCGGGCTGGAGAGCGGCGACGAGGCGGTCTTTACCCTATTGAACAAGCCCGGCTCGCCGCAGCAGTGCGTGGCGACGGTCGAGCGTATGAAGGCGGCGGGCATCCACGTCGGGGTCATCCTGCTCGCCGGGGTGGGCGGAGAGTCCCTGGCCCAGCCGCACGTCGCGCAGTCGCTGGCGGCCCTCGCAGCGATGGGGCTAGACGCGGGCGACCTCGTGTATATCTCCCCGCTGATCGTGCCGGATGATGGCGAATACGCGCAGCGGGCGCGCGAACTGGGTACCGCGCCGCTCACCCCCGCCGCCCTCGCCGCCCAGTTGGAGGAGCTAAAAGCCGGGGCGCGGGCGGCGACGCATGGCCGAGCGCGTGTGGCCCTGTACCACATCGAGGAGTGGCTCTACTGAAATCGGAGTCAGCCGACGGCGCGCGCGATCAGCTGTGCCATAACGTCAGCCTGATTCAGCGCCACGTCAACTCCCATCGCCGGGGTGAACATCCAGGTGTTATGCGGGTTGTTGACCCGTGCGACCACACGTTGGACATCGAAGGCGAAGCGTGCCAAGCTGGTGATAACGAGATTCGTCTCGTCGGCCCCGGTTACGGCAGCCACCACCGCTGCGGTCCGAATGCCCGCCGCCTCAAGCACCCCCGGATCCGTGCCATCGCCCAGAAAGAAGAAGGTGTTTGGTGCGGTGCGCTGCACTGCGGTGATCTGTGTCTCGCGCGTCTCGACCACGGTGACGCGATTCCCCGCTTCTTGGAGCAAACCGGCCAGGTAGGAGCCAACCTGGCCGCCGCCGATGATCATGATGTGCATACGACCTCCATCTATCTATCTGTGGCGGGCCTTAGTGGCGCAGGATCGCAACGAGATGATCCGTCGCCGATGTCAGCACGATCAAGTGCAGCAGATCGCCGGCCTCCAGTAACGTCTCCAGCTGTGGCAGAAAGGACTTGCCGCCACGGCTGATTGCGGCGACCTGGATCTCACCGGGTCGGCTGAGTGCGCTGATCGGGCGTCCCACGAGCAGGGGCGGCACCGCCACATCGAGGATGTCTACCCCGCTGCCGAGGCTGGCCACTGGCTCAAGCTCGGAGTAGCTGAGCAATTCGGCGATCCGGTTGATTCCCCAACTGGTCGTGGAGACCGTCTGGATGCCCAGCCGATAGTAGATCTCGGTCGTGTGTGGGCTGTAGACGCGCGCGACCACGCGCGGCACGTGGAAGACCACCCGCGCCAAGCGGGCAGCGACCACGTTGACATCATCGCTTGGCATCACGGCGGCAAGCGCGTCCTGTCGCTCGATCTCTGCCTCGGCGAGGACGTGGCGGTCGAGGACATCGCCCACCAACTTCCGACCACGAAAGCTGGCCGGCAGGCGGGCCAAGGCTTTGGGGGCGGGATCAATGACCGTGACGCTGTGGTCAGAGACGCTGAGTCGCTGGACCAGGCCGGTGCCGATGCGACCGCAGCCAAGGATGAGTACGCGCATACGCTCCCTCACTTTCCTTTCGCAACACCGTCTGGCCTCACCCTGGTTGTTAGCTGTGTGCCGAGGCGATGGCGCACGAACGCCTTGCGCAGCTCGTCGGCGATCAGCAGCGCGGGGGTGCAGGCCAGCAAGAGCAGCCAACTCGCCGCCGAGATCGGCGCGGTATCGAAGACCGACTGGAGCCATGGTAAGTAGACGAGCGCGACGATCAGCGCGATCTCGACCGCGATGCCGAGCCAGATCAGCCGATTGGAAAAGAAGCTGATCGAGATGATCGAGCTGCGCTCGGTACGCTGCGCGAACAAGTTACCGACTTGTGTCGCCACAATTGCGGCGAGGGTCATGGTCGTCGCCGTATGGTAGATTACGCCGCTGCTCGGCAGATCCAGCCACTGGCCGGCGTACCCGATGCTCCAGTAGTATCCGTAGAAGGCCAGCATCGCGACCGCGCTCTGGATCATGCCCAGGTAAAACAACGCGCGCAGCAGCAGCCCACGGCTAATAATGTGGTCGCCCCGATGCCGTGGCGGGCGCTCCATAATACCCGGCTCGGCCGGCTCGGCCCCGAGGGCCAGCGCGGGCAGCATGTCGGTGCCCAGATCAATCGCCAGCACCTGCATCACCGTAAGCGCGAGCGGGATGCGTCCGCCACTGAGCGCAAACAGCATAAACGGCACGGCCTCGGGCATGTTGCTGGTGAAGATGTAGGTGACGAACTTGCGGATGTTGGCGTAGACCGCGCGCCCCTCCTCGATGGCGTGGACAATCGTGGCGAAGTTGTCGTCGGTCAGGATCATATCGGCGGACTCTCTGGCCACATCGGTACCCACGAGGCCCATTGCCACCCCAATATCCGCCTGCTTGAGCGCCGGTGCATCGTTGACCCCATCGCCGGTTACGGCCACCACCAATCCCTGGTGCTGGAGCGCGGTGACGATGCGCAGCTTGTGTTCGGGGGCGACCCGCGCAAAGATGACCTCTTGGGCCAGGGCGGCATCGAGAGCAGACTCGTTGAGGGTGTCGAGATCCGGGCCAGTGATCAGGCGCACGCGGTTGCCCTGCACAATGTTGAGCCGTCGTGCGATGCTCTCGGCGGTCAGGCCATCATCGCCGGTGATCATCACGATTCTGATCCCCGCCCGGTGGCACTTGTCCACTGCGGCCGCGACCTCGGGCCGTGGCGGGTCGTACATGGCCGCCAGACCCAAGAAGATCAACTCGCACTCGATCTGTTCGGCGCGGTGTTCAAACCGCTCGCCGGACAACGTCCGCATCGCGACGCCGAGGACACGTAGCCCGCCACTGGCAAAATGATCCTTGGCGGCGCTCACGCTGGCCCGTAACTGATCGTCGAGCGGCACGACCTGCCCGGCCACCCGCGCACCGACGCAGCGGGCGAGGATCTCATTCGGTGCGCCCTTCACGTAGACGACCGTGGTCGCGCTGCGATGGAGCGTACTCATCAGCTTGCGGCGTGACTCAAAGGGAATCTCGTAGATCCGTGGCGTTGCCCGCGTCTCCTCAGCTGAGTCGATTCCGCCTTTGCGGGCGGCAACGTGAAGGGCCGCCTCGGTCGGGTCGCCCAGGATCGCCCAGGCCCCCGCGCCATCGGCTGGGGCCAGCAGCCGCGAGTCGTTGCAGAGCGCGGCGGCCCGCAGAAGATAGGTCAGATCATCGCCGGGCGACAGGCTGATCGGCTGGCCCGCCTCGCTGATCGTGCCCACCGGCGCGTAGCCGTTGCCGCTCACCTCGAACTGACGCCCACCAGCCCAGATCTGGCGCACCGTCATGGCGTTCTGGGTCAGCGTCCCCGTCTTGTCGGTACAGATTACCTGCGTGCAGCCGAGCGTCTCAACTGCCGACAGCCGCTTGACCAGCGCATTGCGCCGGGCCATGCGCTGAACACCGATGGCCAGAGCCAGAGTGACGGTCGGCAGCATCCCCTCGGGCACAAAGGCAACGATCATGCCCATGGCGAAGATAAAGCTTTCGGCCAGACTTACCCCGGCGACGGTGATGGCGAGCAGGAAGAAGATCACGCCAACCCCGACGGCAATGGCGGTGACGATGCGCGTGACCCGGCTGAGTTCCTGCTGAAGCGGGCTGGGCGTCTCCGCGATTGACTGAGTCAGGTGCGCGATTGTCCCGAAGGCGCTCTTCATGCCGGTCGCAAAAACCAGCGCCTTGCCGGTGCCAGCAGCGACCGTCGTTCCGGCAAAGACGACATTTGGCAGGGCCGCACGCTCAACCGTCGCCGCTGAGTAGACATCGATACCCTTCTGTACCGCGCGTGACTCGCCGGTGAGTGTAGACTGATCGACGCGCAGTTCGGCCGTCTCAACAAGCCGCCCATCTGCGGCCACCAAGTCGCCCTCGGCGAGCAGCAGCAGGTCGCCGGGGACGACATCCTCGCGCGAGATCTCCTGAGCGATGCCCTCGCGGAGGACGCGGGCCTTGGCCGGTAGCAGCTTACGCATCGCCGCCGACGCGCGTTCGGCCCTGAACTCCTGCCAGAAGCTGAACAGCCCGTTAATCAGATTGACCGTCCAGATTGCCACGCCGAGCTGCGGCATCTGGGCCAGAAAGCCGATCAGCCCACCGGCCCAGAGCAGCAGCGCCATCAGATGCGTAAAGTTCTCCAGGAAGGTCAGCAGCAGCGGTTTACCCTTGACCGTCTGGAGCATATTCGGCCCGTGCTGGCGCAGCCGTGCGGTTGCCTCAGCGCTGGAGAGACCCTGCGCACTCGTCCCCATCGCCGCATACGCATCGGCAGCTGAACGTTGATGTAAATCATCCACGTCTAGAGGGTGGGCTTCTGATGAAGGTTGCAGGATGTTCATACGCAAATTGTAGCACTTACGGTGTAATGTATCCATTGCACTGCCGCAAAAAACGTTCGTGCGCGGGGCGCACAACACCCGATGAACATGGCGGCTGGTGTCCAGTTATCGGCTATTACGACAGTTGTCGTCTTCCCGGCGGGGAGACTCGGAGCGGCTTCGCCCCTCCGAAAGATAAAGAAAGGGATTTTTTCGGGAGCCTGCGGCCCCCAAACCCTCGCCAGGAATGGCGCTGTTGGCAACTACAACTACAGTTTGCAGTGAGCGTAGCACCGCCTTCCAGGCGGTCAGGAGTACCACTGCGGGCTGGAAGCCCGCACTACGTACGAACGGCGCAAACAGTAAAGCTGTTCTAAATCTTGTCTAAAACCGACAAGGTTCAGAACAGCTTTACCGTTTGCGCCGTTCAGAGCAGGCGCTTTAGCGCCAGACGGAGCTGATCGGTGGGCTGAAGCCCACACTACGAACGGTCACACGATGACGCCGAGCGTATTGGCGGGCCGGGAGGGATTTGAACCCCCGACACCTAGTTCCGAAGACTAGTGCTCTATCCCCTGAGCTACCGGCCCCCGCCGCGCATAGGATAGCATAGGCCCGGCCCTTTTGCAACGCGATGGCGAAGATATGCTATCCTATGGCGCTGCCGCCGTGGTGGCCAGAGGGGAGGTGCGAGGGTCTATGCGTAGTCCGATACAACTTGTCGCAGAGAGCCCCGGTCGTTCAGCCCTTGTCGCCTTGTCGCCAGGGGCTAGGACTATGCGCGTCGCCCTCGTCCACGACTATCTAAACCAGTACGGCGGTGCCGAGCGCGTCCTAGAGGCGCTGCATAAGCTTTACCCCGACGCGCCGGTCTTCACGTCGATCTACGACGCCGACGCCATGCCCGACTACTACCAAGAGTGGGACATCCGCACCTCGTTTATGCAGAGCCTCCCTGGCTGGCGCAAGCACTTCCGGCGCTACTTCTTGCTCTATCCCAGCGCCTTTGAGAGCTTTGACCTGAGCGACTACGACTTGGTTATTAGCAGCAGCAGCGCCTACGCCAAGGGGATCATCCCGCGCCCTGGCGCCGTCCATATCTGCTATTGCCACACGCCGATGCGCTTCGCCTGGCGCACGAGCGACTATGTCACCCGTGAGCATATCACCGGACTCCAAGCTGCGATCCTGCCCTTCTTGCTGACGTATATGCGCCTGTGGGACTCGGTGACGAACGCCAGGGTGGACGCCTTTGTGGCCAACTCGCGCGAGGTTGCCAGCCGTATCCGCCGCTACTATGGCCGCGCCGCCACCGTCATCCCCCCGCCGGTCAGTCTATCGCCCGCGATGCCGCTGCCTGCGGGCGATTTCTACCTGGCCGGCGGTCGGCTCATCCCCTACAAGCGGATCGAGTTGATCATTGAGGCATTCACCCACCTGCGCCTGCCCCTGAAGATCTTCGGCGACGGACGCGACCGCGCCCGCCTGGAGCGCATGGCCGGGCCGAATATCGAGTTTCTCGGTTGGGTCGATGAGTGTACCCGCCACGAACTCTTCGCTACATGCCGCGCCTTTATCTTCCCCGGCGAAGAGGATTTCGGGATTACCCCGCTGGAGGCGATGGCGGCCGGTCGCCCGGTGATCGCCTACGGCGCTGGCGGTGCCCTGGAGACGGTGATCGAGGGCGTGACCGGGCGCTTCTTCTCCGAGCCCACCGCCGCCGCCCTCGCCGCTGCCGTGGCCGCAGCCCATATGGATGTCTACGATCCCATCGCGATCCGCCAGTACGCCGAGGGCTTCGGACTCGACCTCTTCCTCGCTCGTATGCGCGATGTGATTCGTGCCACTGTGGACACAAGCGGCTCACCGCACGAGATCCTGAACCGGTTGCCGTGAGGGCAACCTGATTATAGCGAGAACCCATGCAGCTACGCGCCTACCTCGCCCTGCTCCGCCGATTCTGGCTGATGATCCTGCTGCTGCCCCTGGCGACCGGTGGGATCAGCCTTGGCATGTCTCTGCGTCAGCCTGTGCGCTACCAGGCCACGGTGCGCCTGATGATCGCCCGCAGCCTGATCGACACCAGCGGCGTCGCCAGCATGCCCGACTTTAATGATAGCTACTCGTGGACGACGACTGAGTTCATCCTCGATGATTTGCCCCAAGTGATCGGCAGCTCCGCCTTCGCCACGGATGTGCAGGCCGCCGTGGTCGCCGCCGGGCGCTCTGCGGCCCCCGTCGCTATCCAGGCCGGACTGCGCTCTGAGGTACTGCACCGCGAGCTCTACCTCACCGCCGTCGCCGATACGCCAGAGCTTGCGCTGGTTATCGCGCAGGGTGCCGTAGCCGCCCTCCAGTCTCACGGCCTCAGCTATTGGGGCCGTGGCCCCGGTGGCCTCGATGTCGCCACCCTCGACCCGCCCCAGGCGGCTGGAACCATCGGTAGTATGACGGACAAACTGCTCAACGCGGCCCTGCGCGCCGTCCTCGGCCTCGCCGTCGCCGTCGGCCTCGCCCTGCTGGCCAACTACCTCGACGACCGCCTGCGCAGCCCGGATCAGGCCGAGCGATGGATCGGCGTCCGCGTGCTCGCGTCGATCCCCAAAGAGTGAAGAGAGGCATCTGTTTATGCAGCTGCGTGACTATATCTCGGTGCTGATCAAGCGCTGGTGGGTGATCGCCCTGACCGCCGCCGCCGCTGTTGTGGCGGCCTATGGCGTGAGCAAGCTGCTCCCGCATACTTTTCGCTCGCAGGCGGTGTACTTGGCCCTAGCCAACCAGGCCGACAACGGCCTGAACCTGGTGCTGCGCAACTCGATGAACAGCTACCGCGAGCTGGTTCTGCAGCCCAGCGTCCTCGACCAGATCAGCCAGAGCCTCGGCCTCGACATCAGCGGCGAGACGTGGATATCCGACGTGAATATCCAGGCGCTCCCCGATGAGCAGAAGATGCTGATTGAGGTAGACGCCGCCCAGCTCGATCAGTCCCAGGCCATGGCCAATGCGGTCGGCGGTCGGATTATCGCCGAGGTGAACCGGATCAACGCCAGCCTAGAGGGCACCGCACGGATCAATGTCACCCGCATCCAGGAGGCGCGCCTGCTCAGCCTCAGCCCAAATACCAAGATCAACGTCCTCGCCGGTGGCTTCCTCGGCCTGGTGATCGGCGTGCTGCTGGCCTATATCCTGGAGTATGTCGACGACACCCTCAAGAACAGCGGCGACGTTGAGCGCTTTGTGGGCCTCACGACTCTCGGTGCTATCCCCACCACCGATAAGTAATGCACCATGGGCCATGCAAAATTTCTGCATGGCCCATGGACGAGGTTTCCTGTGTCTGCACCAACCTTACCCGAGCGCACGCTGATCATCCTGCGTGATCCGGGCTCGGCCGCCGCCGAGGCGTATCGTACCCTGCGCACGAATATCCAATTCTCCAGCATCGACCGGCCGCTGAAGACGCTGCTGGTCACCAGTACGGCCCCCGACGAGGGCAAGAGCATCATCCTGGCAAACCTCGCCGTAACCATGGCCCAGTCCGAGCAGCGCGTGCTGCTGGTAGACTGCGACCTGCGTCGGCCCAGCCTGCACAACATCTTTGGCCTTGCGAATGAGCAGGGGCTCACCAGCGCCCTCCTGGAGCAGGGCGCTGGTGAGTTGCCCATCCAGGCCACCGCTGTGCCCGGCCTAAGTCTGCTGGCCAGCGGCCCCCTGCCGCCTCGCCCCGCCGACCTGCTCGGGTCACGGCGCATGGTCGCTATGATCGAGCGCCTACGGGCGAGCGCCGATATCGTCCTGTTCGACACCCCCCCGGTGGTCGCGGTCACTGATGCCGCCGTCCTCGCCCCGCAGGTGGACGGGGTGCTGCTGGTGCTTCAGGCCGGCCACACGCGCCGTGACCGTGCCCGCGAGGCCCGCCAGATCCTTGAGAAGGTTAAGGCCCATATTATCGGCGTGGTGCTGAATAACGCGCGGCTTGAGGGCGGCTATAGTTATTAACGCAGCCTAACCGTTCTGCGGGCATGCGCTGAGGCGCTGAGGCGAGAACATGATTGTCCTCGCCTCAGCGCCTCAGCGCCAATGGGTCACGCAGAATTGAGAGCTTGGCTTTAGAAGATCGGGTCGAACGGGCTGATGAAGGGCGGCTGCTCCTGCGGAGGCGGGCCAAGGGTATCATTAGTGCCCGTGGCAGGGACATCGTTCGAGTAGATCACCTCGGGGGCCGGCGTGGTGTTCACCGTATAGCCGGGGCCGGGGACGGGCACGTTCAGCCCGCCTGAGCTGAGCTGGAACGTGGAGATTGTCAGGAAGCCGCTGCTGGCACCCTTGGCGGTGAAGTCGTACTCGCCCGTGGGCAGCCGCTCATCCAGGTAGACATCGGCGAAAAACTCGCCGTTGGCGTCGGCGTACTGCGAGGGCAGGCCGCGCACCGCGTTGTCGGGCAGGGTCATCCAAACATCGACTCGCTCGTAGGGGTTGAAGCGCTTGCCCTGTAGCTCGAAGGTCGTGCCCTGGCTACCGTTGCGCGAGGCCGGGTAGGCCACCCGCAGCTGCGACCACCCGTTGATCAGCGAGGCCCGCGAGGTCAGATTAAAGCGCGTGATCACCTGATATCCGCTCAGGTTGCCCAGCGCCGTGAAGGCGTAGAAGCCGGTCGGGTGGTTGGCGTTGAACTGGAAGGGCACCGAGAACGAGCCGATGTTGCTGGAGGTCGGCTGATACGGGAAGGAGAACACCACCCCGTCGGGCGCGGTGATCCAGATCGAGATCAGCTCGTTGGCCACAAAGCCGCGCCCGAAGATGTTGACCAGGGCACCCTGCTGGCTGCTCGGGTCGCCGGTGGTGTTATCCTCGACGAACAGCGTGGACTGGCCGGGGTTCGGTGCTGGCCCGATCCTCGGGGCCACCACAAAGTTGGACGTGACCTGGCGGTCGCTCTGCATGCCGTGGGCGGCGAAGGTGTAGCAGCCGTAGGCCCACTTGTTGGTTGCCGGGAAGGGGAAATAGTAGTCGCCGCCGACATTAGCGAGGTGGATCCAGGGGAAGTCTGCCGGCATGTCGATCACGCCGTCGAGGCCGTTGATCGGGATATCGACCCCGTTGAAGCTCAAGGTCGCCACCGGGTTCTGCAGCGAGTTCATGTCGTTGATGCTGGTGACCACCGGGCTGAGTACGCGACCGTCGGGAAGGGTGAACGAGATCGAGACCGGCTCATTTGGCCAGAACTGCTGGAGTTCCAGGCCGAAGTTCGAGTCCTGGTAGCCCGCCGGTACGGTCTGCCCCGTCTGCTGACAGACGGCGGTACTCGGCCCCTGGACGAACATCAGGGCACCGGCACCCGCAGCTGAAGAGTGATAGGCGAAGAGGCCGAGAACTGTCGTCAGGGACAGGCTCAGGCCCAGGGCGAAAAATGTCTTGCTGTTTTTGCGGATCATGGGTAGCATTCCTCACTTAAAGTTATCGATACGCGATGTGGGCGCGGGGTTGCCCGCTGCCGTGGCCGCCACATATTCGGCACCTCCTTTCCCCCTCGGAGCCAGATGAAGAAGATAGCAAAGCCTGCTCTAGCCAAAGGTGGCAGAGCAACATGGTGGCGAGGACGAACCCTCGCCACGACGGTTTTGAGATCCGTACGGGTGGGATGTTTGCCCTTTGGCGTGGGCGACGCTATGATGCTATAGTACAGATCGGGGCTGATACCAACAAGCGGTGTATATTACGGCAGCCTTACAGCAGATGATCAAAAGATGACAGTGACAAACCGTAGGGGCGAAGCATTTGGGAATGGTGCGGCACGCCATTCCCAAATACTTCGCCCCTACATTTTTGCGTTGGCGATCATCATAATGATCGCGATGCTGCCGGGGCTGTCCCTGGCCTGCGGCATACCGCTTGAGGCACGGATCACCTTCGAGCGCGCTCTGCTGATCACCGACGGCGTCAGCCAGCAGCTGATCACCAGCGTGGATCTGAGCGCGGCGAACCCCAACGCTGCGGTGATCTTCCCGGTGCCCGGCACGCCTACGGTTGACCAGCCCGCTGGCGGCGACGCCCTGTTCGGCTACCTCGACGCGGCCACCAAGCCCCGCATCGCGCACAAGAGTCGCTATGTCTGGCGCGTGCGCAATCTCGATATGGCCGGCGGCACCCCGCCCCCCACCGCCGGGGTGAACGTCCTCGGCCAGCAGATCCTCGGCGGATTTGAGGTGGCCCGCCTGGCCGCCGACGACCCCGCCGCCCTCCAGACATGGCTTGCCGAAAACGGCTACGTCCTGCCGGTCGCGGCCGCGCCCATCCTGAAGGCATATGTGGCCGATGGCTGGAAATTCGTCGTCGTGAAACGCAGTGTCGGCGATCCTGAAGGGTCGATCTCCCCGCTGCGCATCCGCTACGCCGGGACGACGCCCGTGTACCCCATGCGCCTCGGCGCGCTGTCCGACCGGCCCGTGGGCGTAGATCTGTTTGTGCTCAGCGCCCACCGCAGCCTAGTCCTGGGCCTCCCGACAACCTTCGCCGGCCCGCTGAATAGCCTCGGCCCGCCGCCCACGGGCGACCTGGCCGCGCTGGTGTCTGGCGCGGCCTACCTCACCCGCATGCGCTCCACGGATCTCGTCCCGGCTAGCCTTACGTCCGACTTCACCGTTGGACAGGCTCCCAGCGATGAACCCTACCGCGAGGTCGTCACCACCTACGAGGATGTCGCCCTGAGCGACTATGCCACCCTGGGGATCGCACTCTGCATGGCGGCGTTCTCGCCGATCGCATTTGTGATCGCCCTGAGCATCCGCCGACGGATCGAGCGGATCGTGCCAAAAGTGCCATAGATCGCAACGTGGAGCGGGCATCAGCGCCTCGCCAGATCAGCAAACAGCTTCGGCGGCGGGCTTGCTAGCTCCAGCGCCGCCCCGGTGACGGGGTGGCGCAGCCGCAACTCGGCGGCGTGCAGCAGATGCCCAGGCAGATCCCGTCCGGCGTAGGTCGGCGGGCCGCCGTAACGCACGTCGCCGAGGAGCGGATGGCCGATGTACGCCATGTGCAGGCGGATCTGGTGGGTGCGCCCGGTGTGCGGCGCACAGCGCACCAGGGACGCGCCATCTAGCCGCCGCTCTACGACGTAGCCGGTGCGGGCCTCCTTCACCCGCCCGCCACCCGCCGGCAGCTCGCGGCCAACCTCCTCCAGCGGGTAGACCCGCCAGCGCCCGCCGGACGACCGCCCGTGCCCGCTGCGGATCTCGCCCGTGTCCAGCGGCGAGCCGACGACAAGGCAGCGGTAGATCTTGGCCACATGGCCAGTGGCGAAGGCCGCCGTGAGCGGCGCGTTGGCCTGCGGCGAGGTGCTGATCAGCAGAACCCCGGTCGTGTCGCGGTCGAGCTGGTGGGCCAAGTGCAGCGGTGGCACCGCGCCATCGCGATGCTCCAGGTAGCGCCCGAGGGCCGCCAGAGCGTTACCCCGCACGTCCCAGGGCGTCGCCCCCACATACCAGCCCGCGCCCTTGTGCAGGGCGATCAGCCAGGCATCCTCGTAGGCGATGTCACCCGCGCCAAGCTCCAGTTCCGCATAGACGCCGTCTGGCGGCAGGCGCAGGGCCAGGGTCGATCCTGCCGCGCCCCGCGCATGAGGGTCAGTCACCCGTCGGCCAGCGAGCCACGCCCCGCCACGTAACACGGCCCGCGCGCCCGCGCCGGGGATCAGCGCCTCGGCGAGGTCGCGCAGTGATACGCAGGCGTCCTCACGCGAGAGAATATGCTCGGCCTTATCCATCATCGCACCAGAACATGCGTTACCCCGAATCCAAGGTTCGGGATCATTAATGATGTTTGTGAGCGGGCCAGGAATCGTATGGTGGTATGATCGGGCTTGCCAGTTGCGCTGGCAAGCCCGATCATACCACCATACATCACGCCGCGCCGATCAGATTCTCGGCGATCAGCGCCGACGAAAGCACGCCGGGCACGCCCGCGCCGGGGTGGGTGCCCGCGCCCACGAAGTAGAGGTTGTCGAACTCCTCCGAGCGATTATGCGGGCGGAACCATGCCGACTGGGTCAGGGTCGGCTCCACGGCGAAGGCCGCGCCCATGTAGCAGTTCTGCTGCTGCGCGAAGTGCTGCGGGTCGATCATCGACTCGACCACGATATTGCGGCTCAGGTCGGGCATGAAGCGATCCTCAAGGAACTCGATGATCGCATCGCGGTAGGGCTTGGCCTGGCGCTTCCAGTCGATCTTCGATCCCATGTGCGGTACCGGCGAGAGCACATAGAACGACTCGCCGCCCGCCGGGGCGAACGAGCGATCCTCCAGCGAGGGGATGTGCAGGTAGAGCGAGAAGTCTTTGGCGAGCTTCTTCTTATGGAAGATGTCGGACAGCAGACCCTCGTAGCGCTCGCCGAAGATGATGTTATGGCGCAGCAGCCGCCCGTCGTTGTAGCGCCGCTTCGTGCCGACATAGATCACCACCAGCGACATGCTGTGCTTCATGCGCTTCAGCTTGCGGTCGGTGAAGACCTTGCGGTGCTTCGCCGCGATCAGCTGGTCGTAGGTGTAGGCCACATCGGCGTTGGAGACCACCACATCGGCGCGGTTCACCGAGCCGTCGGGCAGGCGCACACCGACCACGCGCCGCTTCTCGACCATGATCTCGCTCACCGGCGCGCTCAGGTGCAGCACGCCGCCGATATCCTTGAACAGCTTGGCCATCGCCGCGATGATCGCCCCAGTGCCTCCCACCGCGTAGTGGATGCCCCACTCGCGCTCGATATAATGCACCAGCGCGTAGATCGACGATGAGTCGAACGGGCTGCCGCCGATGAAGAGCGGGTGGAACGAGAAGCAGCGCCGCATGAAGTCATCTTTGATAAACTGCGACACGTACTTGTAGTTGTTCAGATACGACTTGAGCTTCACGAGATCGGGGGCCACCTTCAGCATATCGAAGAAGCTGAGGAAGGGTTTGTCCGATAACTCGACAAAGCCCTTCTGGAAGATTGGCTTTGTGCTGTCCATGAAGCGGCGGTAGCCCTCCACGTCCTTCGGGCTGAAGCGCTGGATCTCCGCCTCGGTCACCGCCGGGTCGCCCGAGTAATCGAAGTGCCGCCCCTGAGAGTCGAAGAGGCGGTAGTAGGGATCGCATGGCCGCAGCTCAAAGTAGTCCTCGCGGCGGCGTCCGGCGGCCCGCCACAAATCGTCGAACAAAAATGGCACGGTGATCACGGTGGGGCCAGAGTCGAAGCGGAAGCCCTCGCGCTCGAACATATACGCCTTACCACCCGGCTTGTCCGCCTTCTCGTAGACCTCAACGCGATGGCCCTTGGCCGCAAGCCGGATGGCGGCGCTCAACCCGCCGAACCCCGCACCAACGATGATAATGTGCTTCTGCATGACTCTCTCACTACACAAAGATGGATCCGCAGCCTAGTGTAGCAGATTGTAGATTGCAGATTGCAGAACCCAATCTACAGGGCGGTTGCCACGTCGCTGGGGCTGCGCCCCAGACCGCGCTTTTTGTAGATTTTTGGCGGCGAATCCGCCAAAAATCTACAAAAAAAAGATCGTTCGGGGGTGGCAAAGCCACCCCCAAATCCCCGCCAGAGACGACGTTGCCCCAGCCCTGACCCACTCTACACCTCGCACTCATCCCAGCGCCTGCGCCAGGTCGGCGATCAGGTCGGCGGGGTGCTCCAGGCCGACCGAGAGCCGCAGCAGGTTCGGCGGGGTCTTGCTCTCTGGCCCCTCCACCGAGGCCCGGTGCTCGATCAGGCTTTCGGTGCCGCCCAGGCTGGTGGCCCGCGTGAAGATCGCCACCCGCGCCGCCACGCCCATCGCCGCCGCCGCCCCGCCGCGCAGCGTGACCGAGAGCATCCCGCCAAACCCGCCGCTCATTTGGCGGGATGCCACAGCGTGGCCGGGGTGACTCTCCAGGCCAGGGTAGTAGACGCGCTCAATCTGCGGGTGGGCCTCCAAAAAGTGGGCCACCTGCATCGCGTGGTCGGCGTGGGCGCGCACCCGGTAGGCTAGGCTGCGGATGCCGCGCAGGATCAGCCAGCAGTCGAAGGGCGAGGGCACCGCGCCGCCGTTGCCCTGGATGAAGCGCACCCGCTCGAAGAGCGGGCCGGCCTCGCGTGTCACCACCGCGCCGCCCAGCACATCGCTGTGCCCGCCGAGGTACTTGGTGGTCGCGTGGATCGCCAGGTCGGCACCTAGGCCCAGCGGGCGCTGGAGGATTGGCGTGGCCCAGGTGTTATCCACCGCACAGAGCGCCCCGGCCGCGTGGGCAATCGCGGCAATCGCCGCGATGTCGGCCACCTTCAGCAGCGGGTTCGAGGGCGACTCGATCCAGACCAGGCGCGTGCGCGGGCGCAGGGCCGCCCGCACGTTGGCCGGGTCGTCCATATCCACCGGCGTGTACTCCAGGCCCCAGGGCACCATCAGCTCGCGCAGCAGCCGGGTCACCCCGTGGTAGGCGTCGTCGGGGGCGATCACGTGGTCGCCGGGGCGCAGGGCTTGGAAGACGCTCATCGCCGCCGCCATGCCCGACCCGAAGGCCGCGCAGTCGGCCCCGCCCTCTAGCGCGGTCAGACAGCGCTCAAGCATACTGCGGTTCGGGTTGCCGCTGCGCGTGTAGATGTAGCCGTGCGGGAAGCTGCCATCCTCGGCGCGCTCAAACGTCGTCGAAAGGTAGATCGGCGGGGTCACCGCCCCCGATGTAGGGTCGGGCTCCTGGCCGGCGTGGATGGCAATCGTTTCGATGTTCATAGCGAATGCAATCTCCCTGGGGCTGCGCCCCAGACCTCGTGGCGAGCCACGAGCTTTCTACCAAAGGCGAAATAGGCTATACCTTTGCCAGAGCCTCTCGGGCCACATCGGGCTTGTTGGTAATAATCCCCGTGGCCCCGGCGGCCACCAGCCGCCGCATCTGGGCCGGGTCGTCCACCGTCCACACATTCACCGCGTAACCGGCCCGGCGCACCAGCGGGATGATCCGAGTCACGGCGGGCAGTTCACGCGAGGGGTGCCATGCGGCGGCACCCACGGCGCTGAGCGCGAAGAAGGGCCACAGCTCGCGGGCGCGGATGTCAGGGCGGTAGCTCTCGGTACCCATCAGGTAGCCCCGGCGCACCGCCGGGTCGGCGACGGCCAGTTCACGCAGGGCGACCGGCATAAACGAGGAAACCACCGTCCGCTCAACCATGTCGTACTGGCGCAGCAGGGCCGCGCAGCGCGCGCCGACCCCGGCGGTCTTCAGTTCGACGTTGAGGGCCATCCCGGTCTCACGGGCGAAGGCCAGGGTCTCCTCCAGGGTCGTCACCCGCTCGCCGCCGATATCGAGCGCCTGGAGGTCGGCGAGGGTGCAGCGACTCACCGGGCGCGGGTGTCCGTCCCAGCGCGCGGTGGTGTGGTCGTGGAAGATCGCCAGGACGCCGTCGGCGGTGGGCTGCACATCGAGCTCGATCATATCGGCACCCTGGCGGTAGGCCAGGGCAAAGGCGGCGATGGTGTTCTCGGGCGCGTAGGCGGACGCGCCCCGGTGGGCAATCACAAGCGTCATAGCACATGGCGAAGGGGCGTGGCAGCTGCCACGCCCCTCACGGTAGGCGGCGTCAGCGCGCCGCCAGTATCGCCCAGCTGTCCGCCAGCGTCAAACCGTCACCGGCTCATCGCTCAGGTGCAGCTCGGTGTCGGCGTGCAGCGCCTCCTTGGTGAGCATCGGGTTCAGGATGCGCTGCATTGCCATAATATGGGCACAGGTGCCCCAATTGTGCGAGAACGCGCAGGAGCAGCTCCACTGACCGTCCTTCAGCTCGATCTCATGCTCGCTATTGCCGCCATTGAAGTGCGCCTTCAAGCTGCTGAACTTGACCCGCTCCGGCTCCTCGGCGTAGCGGCGGGCCTTCTCGATCTTCCCGATCAGATCTGAGTGCACTCTATACCTCCTACATAGGCGCTTGAACTGCCTCGTTTAATTCAGTCATCGTCACGCGGACGGAAAACAAGAGGGGCGACAGCAGACTCCAGCCTGCGCCGCCCCTACGAGCTACTGTCATACTTGTTGCGTTTTGCCCCCATACCGGGCTCCTTTATCAAAGGGTTAAGGGGTGTTAATGAATGAGTGCATTATACGTCTTGGCCGGGGGTGAGTCAAGGGAGTATTCCTTAACATAGCAGAGGCGATTTTCCGCGTTGGCAAGGGCCAAATCGTATACGGATGAAGCATCGCCGAGCGAAAAAAATGGCCGGAAATGGAGTACCCCGGGAGGCCGATGCGACGCCTCTGCTACCCACGCATACGCCGGGCCAGGTCGAGGATGCTTTGCCCATAATTCGTGCCAGGATAGGCCCATGTGCCGTTGAACCCGATGATCGTCGGCGCGACTCCACGGTACCCTACCGGCAACTGGCGTCGGCTCAGGGCCGACGTGATCAGCTCCTGCTGCGCGGGCGTGCCGCTGCCCTCGGGCAGGGCGTAGGCCAGCAGCCGACCCAAGTGTCCGGGGATCGACCCGGTCTCCCAACTATCGAAGCTCATGCCCGCACACCACTTCATCAGCGAGTCATTCCAGGCCCAGTCAATTCCGGGCTGCGTGGCGGGCGTGCCATCGCCATCTTTCATCACGCCGTTCACGCCAAGCCCGGCCGGGTTGCGCCGTGGGCGCTGCGCCCACCACGAGGTCAGGCTGCCCGTCTCGTGGGCGCACTGGGCCAGGGCCAGGAACCAATCCACGCCAACACTATCGCCCAGGCTTTGGTATGCCCGGACGATCACGGCGACATCGTAGGGGGTGTAGCCGACCGACCGCGTGGCAAACCAGGTGATCGCCTGATCGGCCTGCCCGGAGGCGGGCGCGATGATCCAGCCCACGTCGGCGGGGGTGGAGGTGGGCTGCGGCCCGGCGGTTGGCGCTGGGGAGGGCGTTGCTGGCTCCGGGGAGGGCGTTGCTGGAGTGGGCTGCGGCCCCTGAACGAAGGGCAGGTAGACGGTCGTGTCCGTGGCGGCGCGAGCGAGGGCGCGCAGGGAGAGCATGGCCGCTACGCCGGTGCCGAGCGCGAGGATCTGGCGTCTGGTGGGCATAGGGGGTGGAATGAAGTTAGAACAGACCCTCGATTGGCCGCACGACGACGCGACCGCCGGGGATATCAAACTCGGTGATAAACTCGCGGACGAGCGGTACCAGGGCATCGCTCTGGCCGGGCCGTGTGACCACCAGCACCTCATTGGCGCCGGTCTCGATCACTTCGCGCACCTTACCAAGCTCCTGGCCATCGGTGGTGGACACCAGCAGGCCGACCAGTTCGTGAAGGTAGTACTCACCCTCGCCGAGGGGCGCGGCGTCCGAGCGGCGGATGTAAACATCGGCACCGCGCAACTCATCGACCGCCTCGCGCGTCTCGACGCCGCGCAGGGTCATCAGCAGCACGCCGGGCTTATGCTCGTGGAGATTGGTCAGGCTATAGGGGGTAAACTTCTTACCGACAAAAATATCGCGCAGGTTGCGTTTCAGGTAGTCGGGCTGGTCGGTGAACGACTTGAGCTTTACCAGCCCCTTGATGCCAAAGGGGCCGGCGATCACGCCGATCAGCAGCAGGTCGTCAGGGGTCTCTGCGGTCATGAGATACCATTATAAACATACGTAGGGGCGCGTCGCGACGCGCCCCTACGTATGCCATACCCACACTCACTCAATATCGATATGCACCCGCTTATTTTGGCGGGCTGCGGCGACGCCCATCATATCGCGGATAGCCTTGGCCACGCGCCCGCTGCGCCCGATCACCTTGCCGGTCTCATCGGGGGCAACCGAGAGCTCGTAGGTGACGGTGAAGCGACCGACGCGCTCCTTAATCTGCACCGCCTCGGGGGTGTCCACAAGATTGCGGGCGATATAGTCGAGCAGCTCTTTCATGCGGGTACGGGGGAGAGCGCTCAGGGGCGGCAAGCTATCGCCAACGCCCTACGCGCTCTGCTAGGCCTCGATGGCTGCGGCGATCACCTTGCCGTCGCTGTCGAGGATATTCTGTTTCTTGAGCAGGCCGACAACGGTATCGCTGGGCTGGGCACCAACGCCAAGCCAGTAGCGAGCGCGGTCGCCGTTGACCTCCAGCACCTTCGGGATGCGGATCGGGTTGTAGTGGCCGATGATCTCGATGAACTTGCCATCGCGCGGCGAGCGCGAGTCGGCCACGACAAGGCGATAGCTGGGCTGCTTGGTCTTGCCGGTACGGCGAAGACGGATCTTAACCATGGATGTAAAATGCCTCCAGATAGTATTTACGGCGCTATTGTAACGGGCGGCCCCGAAGGTGCCATTATACACACTGCCGCCGCCGGCCATTATCCGGCGCTGAACCAAGTTATATTACCACAGATCGGCGAAACCGCGAAACCGCTACTTCAGCATACGCATAAGATCCTGCGGGTTGATCGGGCCGCCGCCGCCACCTTTGCCGCCCCTGCCGCCACGGCCCTTGCCGCCGCCCTTGCCCGCGCCCGTCATCTGCTTCATCATGCGCTGCATCTGCTGGAACTGCTTGGTGAGTTGGCTCACATCCTGGACGGTCGTGCCGCTGCCACGGGCGATCCGCTCGCGGCGGCTGCCCTTGATCATGTCGGGGTTACGGCGCTCCTGGATGGTCATCGAGAAGATCATCGCCTCGACTAGCTTGAGCTGCTTCTCGCTGATCAGCTCCTCGTTGCGGGCGAGTTGGCTCAAGCCCGGGATCATGCCCAGGATCTGCTGGAGCGGGCCGAGCTTGCGCATCTGCTGCATTGCGTTGAGGAAGTCCTCGAAGTCGAACTGGCCCTTGCGCAGGCGCTTCTCCATGCGCTTGGCCTCTTCGACATCGTAGATCTCCTCGGCCTTCTCGATCAGCGAGAGTACGTCGCCCATGCCCAAGATGCGCGAGGCTAGCCGATCAGGGTAGAATGCCTCAAGGGTGTTGCCGTCGACCTTCTCGCCGCTGGAGATGAACTTGATCGGCACGCCTGTGACCGAGCGCACCGAGAGGGCCGCGCCGCCACGGGCGTCGCCGTCCATCTTGGTCATCACCAGGCCGGTGACGCTGACGCGCTGGTTGAAGGTGTCGGCGACGCGCACGGCCTCCTGGCCGGTCATCGCGTCGACCACCAGCAGGCGCTCGATCGGGTGGACGCGGGCGTCGATCTGCTCAAGCTCATACATGAGCGGCTCGTCGATCTGTAGACGCCCGGCGGTGTCCACGATCACCGTGTTGTAGAGTTCTTTTCTGGCTAGCTCAACGGCCTGGGCGGCGATGTCGGGCGGGCTGGAGGAGCTGGGGTCGCTGTAGACCGTGATGCCGAGCTGCTTACCTAGCGACTGGAGTTGCGCGATCGCGGCCGGGCGGTAAACGTCGCAGGCGGCCAGCAGCACCCGGCGGCCCTTCTTGCGCAGGGTCAGAGCCAGTTTGGCCGCGAGCGTCGTCTTCCCGGTGCCTTGGAGACCCACCAGCATGATCACCGTCGGGCCGGGGCGCGACTCCTGGAGCGGGGCGTTGTCGGTGCCCAGCAGGCTGATCAGCTCCTGATGGACGATCTTCACCACCTGCTGGTGGGGCGTGAGGCTCTTGGTGACCTCCTCGCCGATGGCCTGCTCCGTCACCTTGGCGACGAACTCCTTGACCACCTTGAAATTCACGTCGGCCTCAAGCAGGGCGAGGCGCACCTGCTTCATGGCCTCGCGGACGTCGTCCTCGTTGAGCTTGCCCTTGCTGCCTAATTTCTGAAAGACCGCCTGTAGCCGGTCGGAGAGACTCTCAAACATGATCGCGCTCGCTTCGCTTGGGGGGAGTTCTCGCTAGATCTGCGTCATTGTACTAATCAATAACACGTGCGTCAAATACGGCGGGCGGGGCGGTTGGATCGCGGCGGGCGCGAACGCGGGCGGAGGGCGCGAACACGGGCGGAGGGCGCGAACACGAAGGCGGTTGGATCGCGGAGGGCGGGGGGCGTTTGGATCGCGGAGGGCGCGAACGCGGGCGGAGGGCGCGAACACGAAGGCGCGGAGGGCGCGAACGCGAAGGCGGTTGGATCGCGGAGGGCGCGAACACGAAGGCGGTTGGATCGCGGAGTACACTACGGAGCGGATCAACCTGCGGCACATGCTGACATGGCTGATCGCGCTGGAGTCGGCGCAGGCCGATCTCGCGCACAGATCTGCACCGGCGCGACAATCACCGTCGCGGAGTTGCGGGCGACGAGCGGGCTTGATGCGGCCACATCTGCGGCCCCTACGCAGGATAGTTTGGGACAGACGTGCGTTCTCTAGGGTTGTAGATTGACCATCTACAATTTGCAATGTGGTACCATGTGACGGCTCCCAGAGCGAAAGCTCCTAGGCTTTACAGGCTATTTCCGTAAAAACAGGTATTGAAAGGAGTCCACGATGTCCCTGCCGATCAGTCGAATCACCGTCTATAAGCATGGCGTGGGCTACTTCGAGCGGCGCGGGCCGCTAAGTGGCGCGAGTCTGCGGCTTACCTTCGCCCGCGAGGCGATGGACGATGTGCTGAAGAGTCTAGTGGCCCTGGATCTGGGTGCGGGTCAGGTGCAGAGCATTGATTTTGAGACGCCTGAGGATCGCGCGGCGGTGCTGGCGCGCGGTAGCATCCACCTCTCCGATACGCAGAGTATGCTCGATCTGCTGCGCGACCTGCGCGGGCGGCGGGCGCGGCTGGTGCTCGATGTCGAGGGCGAGATCACGCTTGAGGGTCTGATCGTCGGCGTAGACTACGAGCAGGATGAGCCGCTGCGCCGGGCGACCGTGGCGCTCTACGATGCGGAGACGCGCCAGGTGCGCGCCCTGCCCATCGCCGAACTCTCCCGCGTGGACATCCTTGATGATGCGGCCGCCGCCGACCTGGGCTACTTCCTCAAAGCCGCGCAGAGCGAGGAGGATCGCCGCAGCGCGACGATCCATCTCAGTCCCGGCGACCACGATCTGTTAATTGGCTACATCGCCCCGGCCCCGGCTTGGCGGGTGAGCTACCGGCTGCTGTTTGAGGAGAAGGATGAAGGTGGAAGGATGAAGGATGAACCTGCGCAGTCAGATGGGCAGGAAGTTTCATCCTTCATCCCTCTGCCTTCATCCTTTGTCCTCCTGCAAGGCTGGGGCATCTTCGACAACCAACTCGACGAAGACCTTGAGGGTGTGGAACTGACCCTGGTGGCCGGGATGCCGATCTCGTTTCGCTACCGGCTCTACGAGCCGCATACGCCGGAGCGACCACTGGTGGAGGATGAGGAGCGCACGGTGGGCGCGCCGATCTTCTTCGACGCGGCACCACAGGCTCCCCCGCCCCCCGCCCCGATGGCCTTCGGAAGGCAAGCTCTAGACTCATTCTCCTCGCCTATGCCTGCCGCCATGAGGGCAGTCGCCTCCTTCATGCCCGAAGACGTCGAGGAGTCGGTGGATGTCAGCAGTATTGCGGGCGATGATCGCGGTGCCCTGTTCGCCTACCACGTCGGGCACCCGGTCAGCGTGGCTCGTGGCCAGTCGGCGATGGTGCCGATTGTCAGTCAGCGCCTGCCCGCCCGCCGCGATCTGCTCTATAACCAGGCCAAGTTGCCGGCGCATCCGGTGGCCTCGCTGCGGCTGACCAATGAGACCGGCCTGACCCTGGAGCGCGGCCCGGTGACGGTGCTCGATGCGGGTGACTATGCGGGTGAGGCGGTCCTCTCGTTCACGCGGGCCGGCGGCGAGCTGATCGTGCCCTACGCCGTAGAACTGGGGATCACCGTGAGCGAGCAGAGTCGCACCGAGCGGCGCATCCGCTCCGTGCATGTCCGCAATGAACTCCTGGTGTTTGAGGAGTACGATCTGCGCATCCGCAGCTACGATCTGGAGAGCGGGCTGGATCGGCCCGCCGAGGTGATGATCGAGCAGCCGCGCCTGGCCCACTACGATCTGGCCGACACCCGCACCCCCGACGAGGAAAGCGCCGGCTTCGCCCGCTGGCGGGTGACTTGCCCGGCGCAGTCTGGCACGGAGTTTATTGTCACCGAGCAGCGCCTGGTGAGCCGCAACGAGCAGGTGCGCGGCCTCGTCGGTTCGCGCCTGAAGGAACTGCTGCGCGGCGGCCTGCTCGATGCCAAGGTCGGGCAGGTTCTTGAGGGTGTGCTGGATCTCTATCGCCAGTTCGAGGTGGCCCAGGTCAGTCTGCGAAAGATCGAGCAAGAGCGCGAGGTGATCTACAAGCAGCAGCGCCAGATCCAGGGCAACCTCCAGCCCCTCGGTCGCGAGGGCGACGAGGGCGCTCTGCGCCAGCGCTATGTGACCACCCTCGGCCAACTGGAGGATTCGCTCGCGAACGTCGCCACCCGCGAGCAGGATCTTCGTCAGACGATCACGCGGCTGGAAGCGCTGGTGGCTGATCGGCTCGCGCAGATCACGCCGGGTTAGCGACTCGCCATGGTGATGGTGCAGGATTGTTGTAAGGGCGCAGCAGCGCGGCGCTGCTGCGCCCTTACAGGAGTGACTTCCCCGGTGTCATATTTTCCACAGCGCTGGGTGGCGCAGGTTGTACTCGTCGCCCTGATGGTCATCGGCGCGAATCTGATCGCGTATACGCTGCGCGAGCAGGGCTATCGCCTGATCATCGGCAGCCAGATGGATCGCTCAGTCGTCGCTGGGCTCTACGGGCCGGAGGTCGATAGCCAGGGCACCCGTTACCGCTGGACAAGCAGCGACGCCAGCCTGACTCTGCGCGGCCCGATGAGCGGCCAGAGCGCCCTGCTCAGCCTCAGTTTCGGCTGGCTGCCGCCAGGCACCCCCGCGCCGCGCCGCGTCGATCTACAGATCGACCGCAACCCCTGGGCGCGCCTGGCCCTGCCCGATCAGCCGCGCCGCTACCGGCTGCTGCTGCCGCCGGGTAGCCTCGCCGATGGCAACGTCGATCTGCGCATACGAACGGATACAACCCTGGTGCCGTCGGATACCCGACCAGTTGGCGTGCGCTTCGACGCGGCGGCACTCAGTTGGCCGCTAGCCAGCCTGCCATGGCCCGCCGTGCCGCTGCTGCTGGCCCAACTCGGTGTGCTGCTGGCCTGGTTGGCCAGCGCCCAGAAGATTGGCCTGGGCCGCTGGCCCGCGCTAATCGTGGCGGGAATGCTGCTCGGCGCGATGGTCTTCGCCAGCGCATCGGCCACCCTGGTGCTGGCCCAACCCTGGCTCGTGAGTCTCGCCTATGCGTCCGTGGTGGGCTATGGCATCTGCCGGGGACTGGTGACGCTGGCCCCGCGTATCGCGCCCACGGCTTCGACAGGATTTTTGCGCGTTATCCTGCTGATCACCCTGGCTGCCCTGGCCCTGCGACTGGTGGGCCTGCTCTACCCAAGTTTCCTCTCGCACGATCTGGTGATCAATAGCCAGTGGTTCGCC
>CAISPW010000094.1 GCA_903887465.1 uncultured Oscillochloris sp.
GGCGGCACCGCCCTCGTCACCGGCTACGACTTCCTCAGCGACTCCTCCACCACGGCGGCGGGCTTGCTGCGGAGTACGGGGATCACGGTGACGAGTCTGATCAGCGACACCTGGAGCGCGGCCAATTTCGCCTCCGCCTGGTTCGGCGGGCAGTACGCGGCCCTGGCCAACCAGACGGCCTACCAGGGGCCGCACACGCCCTACCACCTGATGCTGCTCAACAGCCACTTCAGCCACAACACCGCCATTCCGGCCAACTACGCAGCGGCGGGCGCGGGCAGTTTTGATGTCGCTGGGCTCCAGGCCGCCGCCCCCGCCACCCCCGCCGACGCCTACTTCCTACGCGACGGCGGCCCGAGTCTGATCTACTCGGTCGGGTGCCACTCCGGGCTAAGCGCCACCAACGAGGCATTCACCACGGCGGCCTTCCAGCCCGACTTCGCCAGCGCGGTGCTGAAGAACGGCGGCAACCTGATCGGCAATACCGGCTATGGCTACGGCGACGATACGGTGGCGGGGTACAGCGAGCGGCTGGCCCTGGCCTTCACCACCCAGATCGGACGACCGGGCACGCCGAGCATTGGCACGGCCCTGGCCCTGGCCAAGCAACGCTACCTAGCCGAGAGCGGCGTCGGCGGGTTCAGCGTGTATGACGAGAAGGTGCTGAGCGAGTGGACGCTCTACGGACTGCCGTTCATCGGCGTGCAGGTGGCCCATCCGCAGGCGGCGCGGGCATCGGGGTTCCTGGCCCTGCGCGCCGCGCAGACCCAGGCCCTAATCGCGGACGCCGCGCCCCGCGCCACCGAGCCCGCCACCTTCACCCGGCTGGTGACGGTGACGCTGGACTTTGCGCCGCCGGTGGACGGGCGGCTGACCGCGACCGGGACGATTGCAGACAGCCTGCGCGTGGGCACATTCCCCGTGACCACCGACGACCAGGTGGCGTTGGGCCGGGCGGTGCTGCCGGGGCTGCGCTACGACGTAACCGTGCTACCGGGAACCGGGCCGCAGGCGGCCATCGCCCGTGGCGTGCGCGTGGTGCAGGCGACCATGCTGGCCGACGTGAACGGGTTCACGCCGCTGGTGACGACGCCGATTACGAAGGAGGGACGGCTGCGGGTCGGGGGCGCGCCGGCGCTCAGCACGGTGGACGGCTGGGCACCCGAGGAGCCGGTTGCGCTCCAGCGGGTGGTGAGCCGAGCGGCGGGGGCGACGGCGGACACGGCAACAGACATGCTGCTGGTGACGCCCGCGCAGTTCCGGGCGACGAGCGCGCAGCAGGGCGACCTGCGTCGCTACGGGCAGATGGTGCTGGAGGTGACCTACGTCGATCCGAACGTGGCGGCAGGGGATCTGGTGACGGACGACCTGGCCCCGGTGGTGAACACGCCGGAGGTAACGCAGACCGGGGGGACGGTGACGCTGACAGTGGAGGCATACGACGACCAGACGCCGGGGCCGCAACTCCAGGTGAGCGCCCGCTGGACAGCGGACGGGACGACGTGGCAGACGACGGCACTGGCATACGTGCAGGGGCGACAGTACGCGGCGGTGCTGCCGGGGGGCCAGGTGCCACAGCAGGTGCAACTGGTCGTGCGAGACGCATCCGGCAAC
>CAISPW010000095.1 GCA_903887465.1 uncultured Oscillochloris sp.
CATTGTTACCCGTCCCGCCCACTGCCAACGCTCCTCCTATGGTAGCACCTTCCACGCCCGCAGAGATGTGGGTAAAGATATGCCGCTTGCGGGGGGGAACAACGCATTGGTTCCCCCCCGCTTGCGGGGGGGCTAGGGGGGGGAGAACTGTAAAGTATCCGCGAACCTTGTCTAAAGCTGAAACCTGGCACCTGAAACCTTGTCTAAGTAGCGCTCAAGCCTCAACACGGGGAGTTCAATATAGATCGCACCACGGTTGTTCATCGGCGCGCATTGTACGTCAGCCCATCACACAGCGCAAACCGACGCTCCAATGAAGTCGTGATATTGCCCGAAGCGCCAGGGTCGTTTATAATTGAGCCACCGCACGCCGCAGAAAACGGACACACCCATGTAGGTGAAGTTACCTCAAAAAGCCGTTTGTATCGGTATGCGCGAGGATGCCGAGAAGGGATCGCAGCATGTTTGGCACGAATAGGAAAGCTCAGGCAGCCCCACACACAATGAATAGCAAGGCCGAGACGGTCATCGGCGCAAATACCCGCTTCCAGGGATCTCTAACCTCGGATGGCAATATCCGGATCGATGGCTCGGTTGAGGGCGATATCGAGGTGCTTGGCAACCTGATCGTCGGCGAGACAGGCCGGGTGATTGCAACGGTGAAGGCGCAGAACGTCCACGTCTCTGGGGCGGTCAAGGGCGAGATCACGGCGGTAGAGCAGCTCGAGATATCACCGACCGGCAAGGTCTGGGGCGATATCACGGCGGCGGCCCTCCATATTGAGCCGGGTGGCCTGTTCCGTGGCCAGAGTTCGATGACGACGACGATTGATGAGCCGCTACTGCTAGAGGCACCGCACGGTGATGAGCGGGCACCTGGCCTAAACTAGCGCACTGAGGCACTTGACGTAGGGCGCGATGACAACAGCCCATGAGGAGATCGCCAGCCAATCGCCGACACCTCCTCATTTCTGTCTCTTGCACACTATGAAGCACACACGACATCACGCAACCCGTAGCCTGCTTCCACGCCGCACGCGCCGCCCCGCCATCCCGCCCGGCGACGGAATGCTGGTGGGGAGGCTCGCCACCTTGGCCCGCTCTGGCGGGCGTGGCATGCTCTCGATTGGCCTCGGCATGATCATGGTCGCCCTGATCGGGCTGTTGATCGCGAACTTCGTCGGCCAGGTGATGCAGAGCGCCCGCCTGGAGGCTAGCCGGGTCGCCCTGCGGGCCGAAGTCGATCAACTCAGGGCCGAGCAACTCATCCTGCAGGGTGCCGTCGAGTACGCCGAGTCTGATGTGAATGTCGAGCGGATCGCTCGCGAACAACTCAGCTACGCCCGCGACGGCGACACGGTGGTGCTGCCTCAGCTTGCCGTCCCCACCGCCGCCCCCGTCGCCGCCCCCGCCCCGGCCCCCGCGCCGACACCCGCCCCGGCCTCGAATGTCAGGCGCTGGTGGGAGGCGTTCTTCCCCCCGTCGTAGCGCCGCGACTGGCCCTCACCTCTGTTGCAATGCGTATCGCGGCCGCAGCCGGGCCACCGACTTCGGCGGGCGGCGCAGTGAGCGGCCTGCCGATCACCAGGTAGTCGCTGCCAACCCGCAGTGCCTCGGCGGGGCGCATGACCCTGCGCTGGTCGCCGCTGCTCGCCCAGGCCGGGCGCACACCGGGGGTGACGATCAGCAGGTTCGGCCCGCAGACCGCCCGGATCGCCGCGACCTCGTGGGGCGATGCTACCACCCCGTCGACTCCGCATGCCTGGGCCATACGCGCCATATGCACAACGTGGTCGGTCAGGCCGACGCTAACATCCAGTTCATCGCGCAGAGCCGCCTCGTCCAAGCTGGTCATCACCGTGACGCCGAGCAGCAGGGGACGCTGCCCGCCAGCGGCGCGGGCCGTCTCGACGGCGGCCCGCAGCATGGCCGCGCCGCCGTGGCAGTGCAACGTGAGCATCCGCACGGCCGGGCCGAGGGCACAGACGGATCGTACCGCCCCGGCCACCGTGTTCGGGATGTCCGAGAGCTTCAGGTCGAGGAAGACGGCACCGCCGGCCGCCGCCACGGCCTGCACCACCTGGGGCACCCCGACGGCGGTGCAGAGTTCCAGGCCAACCTTGAATCCGCCGACGTGATCGCGTAGTTGTGCCACCAGGCCGAGGGCACTCGCCAGGTCGGGCACGTCTAAAGCGGCCAGGATACGCTCGTGCGGGGCGAGGCTTGGGATCGGTGTCATTGCGTCTCCGGCGGGGGGGTGAGGGTGGCTCCGCCATCCACCAACATAAGGCTTGATCTTGGGCGCGGCCCGGCCCTACGCCAGGGCGCGGGCGATCTTGCGTACGATGCCCGGCCCCTCGTAGATCATGCCGGTGTAGACCTGGATCAGATCGGCACCGGCATCGCGCATGCGCAGCGCATCGTCGGGGGTGAAGATGCCGCCTACGCCGATGATCGGCAGATCGGGGCCAACCTCACGCCGGATGAAGCGCACCACCTGTAGGGCGCGGGCCGCCAGTGGCCGCCCGCTGAGCCCGCCGGACTCGCCCGCGCGCGGGTGGTCGGTCACGCCGACCCGACTGAGCGTGGTGTTCGTCGCGATCAGGCCGCTCACGGCGTGATCGGCGCACACACCCAGCAACTCGCTGATCGCCGCATCACCCAAGTCGGGGGCAATCTTCACCAGCAGCGGCTTAGGCGAGCGGTGGCGGGCATGGCTGATCCGCCGGTTGACGCCCTGGAGGGCCGCCAGGAGCTCACCGAGCTGGGCGCGATCCTGGAGGGTGCGCAGGCCAGGCGTGTTCGGCGAGCTGACGTTGATGGCGAAGTAGCTGCCGTGGTCGTAGAGGGTGCGGAAGGAGGCGCAGTAATCCTCGGCAGCCGCCTCAATCGGGGCCGCACGCGACTTGCCCAGGCTGATGCCGACCGGCAGCGGCGGCGTGCCGATCTCGGTCAGGCGGGCGGCGAGGGCCACCGCACCGGCATTGTTAAAGCCCATGCGGTTGATCAGAGCCGCGTACTCGGGTAGCCGGAAGATACGCGGGCGCGGGTTGCCGGGCTGAGCGCGCCAGGTGACGGTGCCAACCTCCACGAACCCAAAGCCCATGGCCGCCCAGGCCGGCAGAGCCACGCCATTCTTATCCATGCCAGCGGCCAGCCCGAGCGAGTTCGGAAAGCGCACCCCGAATAGCGTGCGGGCCTGAGAAGGATCGCCCGCAAAGCGAACCGGCACGCGGCTCAATAGCGTGAGCAGCTTTAGCGTAAGCTCGTGGACGGACTCGGCGTCGCCGCCGGCGGCGCGGAACAGGATCGGGCGGAGGATTTTTTTATAGAACATACATTTTGTAGGAGCGAAGCCGCGCCACGATATTCGGCTCGGTTTGCGCCAGCGCGTAGCGCGGCTTCGCCTCTACGTAGATCAAAACGGCTCGACCCCCACCTCGGAGAGATCTTCGGCAAAGCGCTCCATATCGCGCACACCGCGCAGCTTGGGCAGCCGCCCGAGCAGACGGCGGCGGTCGGCAACGTCGGTGATCACCGCGCGCTCCAGGTACTGCTGGAGGTAGATCTTGATCAGATCCAGTTGGGCCGCGCTAAGATCCTCGCTGCGCATAAAGACCTCGATGGCCGCACCGAGGGCACCGCCGGTCTCCTCCATCCAGAAGCGCGGCGGTTTAGCCACGGTGAAGGGGTAGGGGTAGTCAGCATTCTCGACGAAGACCAGCGGGCCGATGATCTCTGGCTCTTGTGTCATATGTACGTGGGTAGAGCCGCCCCGCTGGGGCGGCTAGCTTTTGGTCATCCCAAGGGCCTGGTAGAGGCGGGTGAAATCGAAGTTAGCGTCCATCAGTTCAATGAAGCGGGCGAGCTTCGACACCTGATGGAAGCGCACGCGCCCGAAGAGGCTCTCGGCGCGATCCACGGTGATCAGCGTATCGTCGGGGATGAGGATGATCGGCACCTCGCGCTCCTCGGCGCGGTCGAGGACTTGGTAGGCAGGCCGGATGTTGCCGGTGAGCACCAGAGCGTTGGTACTTGTCTCCAGGGCGGCCAGCTGGATGTCGCTGCGGTCGCCGCCGGTGATCACCGCCTTGTTGGAGCGGCGGCGGAAGAACGAGAGGCTAGCCTCGGCACCCATCGCCCCGATCATCAGCGAGTCGACCGTCTTCTCGCACCACTCACGCTTGCCGATCATCTGGCCGCCAAGGTGTTCGATCAGCTCGGCAACGCTGATCCCGGCGAGGGTATGGTCGTGGGGGATCAGGCCGAAGACCGGGATGCCACGCGACTCGAGGAAGGGCACCACCCGGCTCTGCACAAAGTCGCGCTGGGGATCCTCGATCTGGTTGAGCAGCACGCCGATCAGCCGGTCGCCCACATAGCGCTGTACCGCAAGGATGGTATCGACGCTGAGCGGCGAGCTATAGCGGCTCACCAGCAGGCCGGGTGCCTGGAGCAGATCCGTCACCTGGTCGGCGCTGAGGTCGATCAGGGCACCCTCGGACCACGTGTTGGTGCCCTCAAGCACCACGGCGTCCTTATCGCGCGAGACCGCGAGGTAGGCGTCGCGGAGGATCTTGGCGAAGCCCACAGGCTGGCCGCGCATGATCGACTCGATCACACCGGGGGTGATCAGCACCGGAGAGATCTGCTCCAGAGTCGCGGCGAGGCTAAGAGTCTCGCGGATAAAGGCGGCGTCCTCATCGAGCACCCGGTCGGGCGTATGAGTCACAGAGACACTGACCGGCTTCATATAGCCGACGTCAAACCCATCGCGCTGCATACGGCGCAGCAGGCCGATGCAGACCGCGCTCTTGCCGACAAATGCCTCAGTTGAAGCGACATAGAGCGTAGCCATCTTTGCCTCCATGTAGTGTTGCGTGTTGAGCGTTGAGTGTTCGACACGCAACACGCAACCCTACTTCAGGATAATCCGCGCATCTAGCACGATCGCGCCCTCGCCTTGGTTGTGTACCACCAGTGGGTTAATGTCCATCTCGACGATCTCGGGGAAGTCGCTGACCAACTGGCTGACCCGCAGCACCGTCTCCTCAATCGCGGCGATATCAGCAGGCGGCTCGCCACGGACGCCGCGCAGCAGCGGGTAGGCGCGGATGGAGCGCAGTTGCTCGCTCACCTCCACCTCGCTGATCGGGGCGAGGCGGAAGGCGATGTCCTTCAGCACCTCGACATAGATGCCGCCCATGCCAACGGCCACCAGCGGGCCGAACTGCGGGTCGCGGGTAACGCCGACCAGCATCTCGCGGCCCTTGCGCACCGTCTCTTGCACCAGCACGCCCCAGACGCGGGCGCCGGGGCTGTACTTGCGGGCGCGGTACTCGATCAGTTCGTAGGTATCGCGGGCGCTGGCCGGGTCGCTCACGCCTACCTTCACGCCACCGATATCGCTCTTGTGCAAGATGTCGGGGCTGCTGATCTTCATCACCACGGGGAAACCGATCTCGGCGGCGATCTTGGCGGCCTCGTCGGGCGAACCGGCCAGGCGGCTCTGCGGCAGACGCATGCCGTAGGCCGCGATTACCTCGCGGGCCTCGATCTCGCCAAGCTCCACCCGCCCCGACTCGCGGACGCTACTGAACAGCTTGCACACCCGATCCTGATCAACCTCGAAGCTGCGGTAGGTGGGCGCAGGGCGCTGGCACCAAGTCGCATACTGCACCATCGAGGAGAGCGACTGCACGGCCCGCTCGGGGAAGGTGTAGTTGGGGATCTTATTGACGCTGAGCATCTCTATCGATGGGCCGAGGCTGTAGCCCCCCATAAAGCTGGTCGCCACCGGCTTGCCGTAGCTGCGCGAGAGCTCGATGATCACCAGACAGGTCTCGATCAGGTCGCTGCGGGCCTGCGGGGTCAGCAGGATGATCGCCGCGTCCACATTCGGGTCGGCCAGGGCGGCCTCCAGCCCAACCCGATAGCGGTCGCTACGGGCGTCGCCAATGATGTCAATCGGGTTGAAGATATTGGCCGTCACCGGCAGATTGGCCCGCAGGACGGCCAGCGTCTCGGGGGCGAAGCTGGCCATCTTCAGGCCGCTGCGCTCGACGGCGTCGGTGGCGATGATGCCGGGGCCACCGGCGTTGGTGACGATGGCGACGCGGTTGCCCTGGATGAGCGGCTGGTAGGAGAAGATCATGGCCAGGTCGAATAGCTCATTCATCGTGCGGGCGCGCAGGATGCCGCTCTGGCTGAAGGCGGCCTCGTAGGCCGCCTCGGAACCGGCCAGCGAACCGGTGTGCGAGGATGCGGCGCGCGTGCCGGCGGCGGTGGTGCCGCTCTTGATCGCGATCACCGGCGTGTTTTGCGTGACCTCGCGGGCGGCGGCGATGAAGCCCGGCCCGTCGTTAATCCCCTCCAGATAAGCCAGGATCACCTTGCTGTGCGGGTCGCGGTTCCAGGCGTGCAGCAGGGCCACCTCATCCACATCGGCCTTATTGCCCAGTGACACGAAGCGCGAGAAGCCAATTCCCTGCGCCCGGCTCCAGTCGAGAATGGCCGTACACATCGCGCCAGACTGAGACATCAGCGCGATCTCGCCACTCAGCGGCATCAGGCCCGCAAACGAGGCGTTCAGGTCGCTGACCGTGTCGATGATGCCCAGGCAGTTTGGCCCAACCATACGCATCCCGTACTCGCGCACCTTCGCTAGCAACTGGCGCTCAAGCTCCTTACCTTCGCCGCCAACCTCCTTAAAGCCGGCGGAGATCACCACCAGACCCTTCACGCCCTTCTGGCCGCACTCCTCCACCACCGCCAGCACGTGCTGGGACGGGATGACGATAATCACCAAGTTCGGTATCTCGGGCAGGGCCGTGATGTTCGCGTAGGTCGGCAGATCGAGAATAGTCGCGGCGCTGGGGTGGATAGGATAGATGCGCCCGGCGTAGCCGTTGACGATGATATTTTTAAGCACAACATGCCCGAGTCGCTCCGGGTCTGGCGACGCGCCAACCACCGCCAGCGACTGAGGCGAAAAGATAGTTTCGAGCATACGTTCCTCCTTGCTCGTCGGCTATCATACCCGAAGCATAGGGAACCGGCAACAGCGCACCGCACTGTTGCCGGTTCTCTGTTGCCAGTTCCCTACTCCACCACCTGCCCGGCGGCGGCCATCACGCGGGCGGGCATGAGTAGCAGCCAGTGTTCCAGCGCCCCCAGCGTGACGACGCTCGCGATCAGGGCCAAGCGCACCGCCACCGGGTCGGGGCTGAGCGAACTGGCGGAAAGCCAGAGCAGACCGGCGAGCAGGGTGCTGACCGAAACCGAGGGCAGGAAGAAGGAACTCGCCGGGCGGCGGGCCCAGTAGCTGCCCAGGTAGCGCAGGTGCGGGGGGAAGAGATCAATCTGAAGCGTGGGTACGCCGAGCAGCACATTGAGCTTGGCACTGTGCTGAAGCGCCCAGCTCAGGCAGAAGATGATCGGCCCAACCCAGTTCGTGGCGTCGCCAAGCAGATACAGCATCAGAACTAGCTCGACGACGCAGGCCAGTTCGTGATAGAGATGGGTGCCCAGGGCGTAGCCGAAGCGCACCACCCCACGGGCGTGGGCCGGGCAGGCGCGCTGCCACGGCCCGCTGACCAGCCCGCTATAGAAGGCCAGTTCGTGCCAGGCCCAGACGACCATGCCCGCCGCGAAGGCCCGGTAGGCTCCCATGGCGCTCAGGTCGTGCCGGGCCAGCCCGAGTTGCCAGTGGGCGATCCCCAGCAGGGGCATGCCGAGGATCAAGCCCAGCCGCGCGGCCCGTGGCCCGCGCCGGTTCAGCCCCAGCACCCCGGCGGTCAGCGCCACCCAGATCCCCACCACCACCAGTGGCGGGTAGAGGTAGGTCTGCGCCCACGCGGGAAACTCAGGCGGCATAGGCGCACATCCCTGACATTAGATACACGACGATTTCTTGGATGGTAACATGCGGGCAGGGCGGTGTCAACGAGATCTCGGACGTGGGGGCGGTTGGATTGCGCAGGGCGCGAAGCCGTACGGCTTCGCGTTCGCGTTATTCGCGATCCAAACCCCACACCCCTGCCGCCAGCGCCAGCGCCAGCGCCGCCGCCCCAATCAGGAACGTCTCGCCGATCACCTGGGCGGCTACGCCGATCAGGAAGCCCGCCGGGTCGCTGGCGGCCAGCGGGTTGGCGGCCCCGGCGCGGCGCAGCGCGTCCTGGCGCGGCACGCCGTAAAGCGTCAGCGCGGCCACGCCGGCGGTCATGCCCACCAGGCGCAGGGCGATCACCAGGGCGGCCGCGCTGCCCCGGCGGGCCGGATCTGACGCGGCGATCACCGTCTCCGCCACGGGCGAGATCACCAGGCCCAGGCCGGTTCCGGCCAGGGCCAGCTCAAGCCCCATCGACAAGTAGGAACTCCCGGCCTGCCAGCGGCTCATCATGAGGGTGCCGGACAGGGCCATGACGAGGCCAACCCGCGTGGGAACATGTGGGCCGAAGCGCCCGCTAATCGCGCCGCCAGGTACCGCCGCCGCCGCCATCGTCAGGGTCAGCGCCGAGAGCATCCAGCCCGACTCCCAGGCCGCCTGGCGCAGGATGTCGGGTTCGGCGAGGTTCTGCAGGGCCAGGCGTGTGTTGATAAACAGCGGCACGTTGGTGATCGCCAGCGCCAGGGCGAATCCGACCAGCGCGTTGATCGCGCAGGCAGCGGCGGCCCCTCTGTCGCGGAAGATCGCCAGGTCAAGCAATGGGTGCGGGCAGCGCCGCTCGGCCCAGACGAAGGCCGCCAGCAGGGCCAGGGCGGCCAGCACCAGCGGCAGCGCGTAGGCCGGCGGCCCGGCCCGCTCGCCGTAGAAGTCGCTGCCGCCCAGGTCGCCGCCGGCGGCCAGCCCCACGTTTAGCGCGATCAGGCTCGCGCTGATCAGCGCCGCGCCCAGCCAGTCAAACCCGCCGGTGTCGCGCCGCTGCGGCACGCCGCGCAGCGCCCACCAGGTCAGGCCGAGGGCGAGGATACCGACCGGTAGGTTTAGCCAGAAGAGCAGACGCCAGCTATCAAATGCCCGCATCAGGACGCCGCCGTAGAGGTGGCCGACCATCCAGCCAGCCGTGTCCACCGCGCCGATCACCCCCAGCGCCGCCGCGCGCCGTGCGGGTGGGAAGATATCGCCCACCAGGGCCATGCTGATCGGCACCATCGCCCCCGCCCCGAACGCCTGCACCACCCGCCCCAGAATCAGCGCCTCTAGGCTGCCCGCCATCGCCGCCATGGCCGACCCGGCGATGAACACCCCCAGGCAGATCAGGTAGACCCCGCGCCGCCCGAGGATGTCCGAGAGCCGGCCCATAAAGGTCATGCTCACCGTGTAGGCCAGCAGGTAGCCGCTCACCACCCAAGCCGCCCGGCCCAGGTCGGTGTCGACCGACACACGCATATCCAGCATCACCCGTGGCAGCACGGCGCTCACCACCGTCAGGTCAATCGCCCCGACAAAGATCGCCAGGCAGACCAGGGCCAGCGTGAGGCTTGGGCGCTTCATAGCTACCTCAGACACGATTGCAGATTGCGGATTTGGCGCAACAGCGCGCACTGCGCCGCACGGAGATCCTGTCTCAACGGGACATGATAGCATACGCCCGTCGCGCACTCAGGGGCGTAATCTCCCCACCAGGGCGGGTGCAACGTCGCCGGGGCTGCGCCCCAAACCGTGCTTTTGGTTGGTTTTTGGTGGCGAAGCCATCTCTAACCGCCCACCGGAGGCTAATTTTATGAACACTCCGACATCGCCCAGACGCCTAACGAGAGGCGGATCTTCATCTGCGGTATATACGATATATCTGAATCAGATGGCAGAAGCTAAGATTAGGGTCGCGCCGATGGTCGCGGCAAGCCGGGCGTCGCGAGCGGGGGGGGAACCGCTCGCGGGGCGTGGCCCTTGCCGGGATTCTTTTCGCCCGCCGCTGCTGTGTGTAGCGCCGCTGCCGACTCGCAAACCGCCCACGGATAGCAGTGCCGACAGGACAGTGTCGATGAATATCTTGTTACTCACCTACGCCGTACCACTGCCGCGAGATAGCGGGCCGAAGGACAAAACCTACCACCTGCTCAGGCACCTCGCCGCGCGCCACCGGGTCACGCTGGTGAGCTTCACGCGCACCGGGGATCGTGCGGCGGATATCGCCGACCTGCGCCAGATTTGCGCGGATGTTCACACGGTGCCGATCACGGTGGGTCGCCAGCACGACTACCGCTCCCTGGCGATGAGCCTGTTCAGCGGGCGACCGCACAGCGTCGAGCGCAACTCCAGCGCCGCGATGCGCGCACTCTTGGCCCGCCTCATCGCCGAGTCCGAGGCCGCCGCCGCGCCCTTCGACCTTGTCCACGCCGACCAGTTGCACATGGCACCCTATGCCGAACCCCTGCCCCTGCCGCGCCTGCTCGACGCGCACCGCGCCATCTACCGGATCTACGAGTCGCTGGCGGGCCAGCAGAACTGGCCGCAGAACTGGCTTACCCGCCGTGAAGCGGCCCTGCTGCGCGCCCACGAGGGCTGGCTCTGTAGCACGTTTGAGGCGGTGACAACGGTGGATGACGAGGATCGCCAGGCGCTCATGAAGGTGATGCCGCACCCGCGTGAACTGACGGCCATCCCGTTCGCCGTAGACTACGCGGCCATCCAGCCGATCAGGCGCGACCCGGCCTCGCAGGCAGTGCTGAGTCTGGCAACGCCTAGCTGTCCGCCAAATGCCGCCGGGATCCGCTGGTTCGCCCGCGATGTTTACCCGCTCGTGCGCCGGGTCGCCCCCGCAAGCCAACTGTTGATCTGCGGATCACAGCCCGACCTAGACCTGCGCGCGATGCCCGAGCGCGACCCGAGCATTGAGGTGATGTGCAGCATCGGGCCAGCGGACAATATCGCACGCTCGGCGTGCATGATCGTGCCGCTACTCCAGCGCGGGGACGTGCGCGTGATGATCTTAGAGGCGCTGGCCCGCGAGATCCCGATTGTCTCCACGAGTGCCGGCATCGTCGGCCTCAATCTGTGCCCTGGCAAACACGTGCTGGTGGCCGATACCTCCAGCGACTTCGCCGACGCCGTGGCCCTGCTGCTGCGCGAGCCGGAACTGGGCCAGCAGATTGCCGCAGCCGGGCGGCTGGCGGCCATAGAGCGCCACGGCTGGCGGGCCGCCAGCGCCGCCGTCAACGCGGTCTATGAGCGGATCACCGCCGTACCGGGCCGTCTGGATCGCGGAAGACGCGACGCCGTCTGGGCCGTGGAGGGCGCGACGCCGGGCCGCGCCGGGCCGTCTGGATCGCGGAAGATGCGCCGGGTCGGTTGGATCGCGGATGACGCGCCGGGCCGGTTGGATCGCGGATGACGCGCCGGGCCGGTTGGATCGCGGATGACGCGCCGGGCCGTCTGGATCGCGGAAGATGCGACACTGTTTGGATCGTGGATGACGCGCCGGGCCGTCTGGATCGCGGATGACGCGAAGCTGGGCGAAAGCCGCGAAAATGTCTGTGAAAACGGGCCACGGGCACCATGGCTTGAGCCTGTTGCCCGTGGCCCGTGGCCTTAGCGCCGCGAGACATAGCCGCGCAGCGTGCTAATCATCTCCGGGGACGCGGCGACGATTGGCTCCGGCAGCTTACGCCCGTCGAGCATGTCGTGAAACGTGAGGTCGGCGCCGCTGAGTCCGCGCACGGTGCCGCCTGCGGCGCGCAGGATGGACAGCCCTGCGGCGATATCCCACAGGTTCGCCCGGCCAATAAGGGCACCGAGGGCGCTGCCACGCGCCACGTAACACAGGTCAGCGGCGATGCTGCTCAACGAGCGGGTCTTCCCAGGAAAGCTGATCGTGAAGATACGGTGCGCGTTGGACGAGACCGCAATCCAGTCGTTGCCATCGATTGTCTCAGCCGTGATCACGCGGATCGGCTCCTCGTTGCGGTAGGCCGGCCCCTCAGCGTCGGCCCAGTAGCAATCATCGAGGATTGGCATATAGATCACCCCCAGGTAGGGGTGGCCCCGACGCATGAGGCCGACCGAAACGCACCAGAGCGGCAGGCCCGAGACAAAAGCTCCCGTGCCGTCGATTGGGTCAATCGACCAGACAAATTCACGGTCGATTTCGCCCACACCCTGCTCCTCGCCCATTATCCCGTGATCAGGGTAGCGCGCGGCGATCCGATTTCGCAGCAACTGCTCCACCTCAACGTCGGCCTGGGTCACCCAGCTGCGATCTGCCTTACGCTTCCCCACGACATTATTAAAGTAGTGGCGGGCCAGATCACCGCCCTCCCGCGCCCATGCCTTCACCTCGGTAATATCGATATCTCTCACTTGTGCCTCCTCGGCCAATCACATATAAAAAAATTTTCCTCTCCCTTATAATAGTGTGTACGGATACTAAGAGGCCGACGCATTCGCCACAGGCAGCGTGACGCCTAGGGCGAACGATTCGGCCTCTGGAACAAAGGAGATCGCTATGGCAAACAAGCCCGCCGCCCGCCAGCCCGCGCCGCCGCCGGCATTCGTCCAGTCGATGATGATCGGTGTGCTGAAGTCGCCGCTCCACGCAGTCCTCAGCAAAAGCATGCTGCTGCTGCGCTTCAGCGGGCGCAAGAGCGGCAAGCACTACGAACTGCCGGTGGCCTACGTGCAAGATGGCGGCACCATCCTGATCGCCAGCCGGGCGAAGTGGTGGCTCAATCTGCGCGGCGGCGCGCCGGTGGATCTGCGCCTGCGCGGGAAGGACGTGGCCGCCCGCGCGGATGTGGCCGATGACCCGGCCCTGCGCGCCGCCGACCTGCGCCGGATCCTGCGCGGGGCCAATGTCGGACGCTTTATGCATGTCGAGATGGACGCGAGCGGCGAGCCCAACCCTCAGCAGTTGGCTGCTGCGATCAAGGCTGGCTGGATGGTCGTGCGCGTTACCTTATGATCCTGATCCCTGGGTGCGCGGGCCGATCTGGGGGTGAAGACGGTCGATCCAAAAAACCTTCCCTAGCTATGGTCAAAATTGCCAAATTCGCTGGCAATTTTGACCATAGCTATGATCGACGATGATCAGGATCCTGCGACCCCCGCCCCGCAGGCCCAGCGCAGCGCGTCATAGGTCATGCCGTTGGCCATGAGCGGCAGGGCGTGGGCGAGCAGGGTGGCGACGCGCAGGGGCTGGCCCATGCGCGGGGCCACCAGGGCGACGGGCGCACTCAGCAGCAGGATCAGGTGGAGCATGCCCACGTCGGCGGGCCTAGCCCCGCCGCGTGCGGCCGCCGCCAGCAGGGCCGCCGTCAGGCTGGCGACGCCCCCCGCGCCGAGGGCCGGCGCACGTCGGCTAGGCAGTTCCCGCGCCGCTGCCCACAGCGGCAGGGCCAGCAGGGCAAGCTGGAGGGCTACGGCGTAGGCGAATACCCCCGGCCCGATCCGCAGCCCGCCGGACGTCTGCTCGGCCCCAAGCATCAATGCCGTGGTACGTGCGCCGCGCGCGCGGTCGTTCCCCAGGTCGCGCAGCGATCCGTGAACCCCATTCACCATCAGGATCAGCAGCAGTTCGTAGGCGATCAGCGCCCTGGTCAGCCCGTCTGCAGGCCGACCCGTCGCCGCCGCGCCGTAGGCGATCAGCAGCGCCCAGCCCGCCCCCTGCACCAGATCGGTCAGCGGTGGGAAGGGACACGCCTTGCCCCAGCGGTTGTAGATGGCCATCAGGGCGAAGGCCGATGCAAGGTAGCGACGCCCCGCCGGGGCATCGCTACAACCGGCATCAACCACCCAGCGATCCAGCGCAAAGGCGGTTGGCACACCGGCCAGCGCAATCGCCAGCGCCGCCTGCGGCGAGATCTCCCCACGCACCAGGGGGTAGTCGGCGCGCAGAGGCTGGGTGCGGTCAAGCTCCAGGTCACATACGTCGTTATGCACATACGCGAAGGCGTGGAAAGCCGTCGCGACGCCCAGCAACCCGAGCGTGCGGCGCACCCCCAGCTGCGGCTGCGCGCCGCCCGCCCCCAGCAGCGGCAGTACGGCGGTGGCCCCGAAGGCAGAAAATCTAAAAAACCTGTAGGCGGCGAGGAGCATAGATCGGCGGGACCTCTTTGAAGCCCAGGCGTTTACGCTTGGGGGCCGTCACGTCGTCCACTCGCTCAGGCGAAAGCCAGCCTCGCGCAGCATGCGGAAGACATTGGCGGTGTAGGCGGCGATCACGTCGCTGGGCTGGCGGGCGGTGGCGAGCATGTCCATTGCGGACATGGCCATCTGGCGGCGGATCTTCGGGTAGAAGATGCACGAGTGGACGACCTGGTTGTACATGCCCAGCCAGTAGATGTAGCGGCGCACCAACTCGGTGTCGGCGGCGGCGACCACCTGGCGCTGGAGGTCATTGCCTAGCCCGACCCGGTTCATAAACACATCGACGGCGTCCAGATGCAGGGTGCGGATGGTCGCCAAGGTCGGCACCAGGGTCACCGGGTAGGCCGCTGGCTCCAGACCGGCCAGCAGGTCGCCGAGCAGGCGGAAGGTTGGCTCGGGGTAGTAGAAGCCCACGGCGGCCAGTCCGGCCACGCAGCGTGCAATCTGGCGGTCGTCGCCGCGCAGCAGCCCGTCCTGGAGCAGCAACGCGATCATCGGCATGGTCTGGCCAACCTTGCCGTAGACCAGGCCCAGCGGCAGCAGCAGGATGTCGAGCTGGCTAAGGATGCCGGATGTTTCGCCGTAGATCATGTCGGCGTGTTCGGCAACCATGCGCTCGGTGAGATCCTCGATGAGCGATGCCCAGGCGGGCGGGGTACACGGGATGAGTGCCACAAAGCTGAGCAGCACCCAGAGCCGAGCGGGGCCGGGCAGACGCTCGAAGAGCGTGCGGATCACCGGCTCGGCGACGATGAAGTTTTCGGCAGCGTGAATGGCAATCTGGGCCGCGCCGACGAGGTTGAAGAAGATGTTTTCGCCGCATAGCAGGGACTCCAGCGTCCCCAGGTGATCGGCCAGCGGCGTAGCCGGGTCGAACAGGGGCGCGGCGCGCAGCAGCAGCGCCCGCTCCTGGCTGGGCAGGGCGAAGAACTGCTCGATCGGCATTACCTCGGCCAGCATGATCGTGTCGATGATCGGCTGCGTGAAGGCGCTGGCCACCGCCTGGAAGATCAGATCCTCGATCGTCTTGCCGAAGATCCCGGTGTTGAGCATGTCCAGGTGCAGACGCTGCTTGGCCAGTTCGTAGTACAGATCCACCGTGCGATCCGTCACGTCCTGGCGGTCGCAGTGGTTGATGTAGATCACCACCGAGAGTTCAAAGAAGAACTCTAGGATATTGCGCAGGTCGCGCAGGGCACCGGGGCCGACGCGGGAGACCAGATCCTTCAGCAGGCCATAGGTGAAGTCGGGGTCGCTGCGCCAGATCAGGTAGAGCGCGTCGCGGGCCACACGGCGCAGGGCCGGGCCGCCCTTGGCGGCGGCCCAGAGGAAGATCTCGCGGGCGCGCGGGCCGATGTAGTAGGCCGCCTTCAGCCCGGTGCGCCGGGCCTCGTCGGAGTCACGCTGACAGAGTTGCTTGATCAGCTCACTGGCGGCGACCGGCTCGTCGGCGTACAGTTCCACCAGACTCTCGACCACCAGCTCGCGCAGTTCCACATCGGGCGACTGGGCCAACTCGGCGAAGCCATCGGGCTGACGGTAGATCAGCAGCGCAGTGCGGGCCACGTCCCAGGCCAGGGGGAAGCTGCGCACCTGGGCCAGCAGGCCGCCGATCACGGCCCCGATACCATCGCGGGCCACGCCCTCGCGCAGGATGTGGCGGGCCAGCACGTAGGCTCCCACCTCGGCGTAGGCGAAGCCAACCATCTCGCCAGCCAGCAGGTCGCCGTTCAGCTCGCTGAGGATGCCGCCGTCGAGCAGGCGAGTGTAGGCCGAGTCGGGCTCGTCACTGAGCAGGTCGGCGCGCATCTGGGCGTTGCGGGCCAGGTCGCGGATGGGCACGGCGGCTTGGCCACGGCGCAGAACCTCGCCGGCCAGTTCCTCAATAAAGAGTTGCTCGCGACGCTGGCGCACCCGCTCGTCGAAGAAGCGCCGGAAGATGCCCAGGTTCAGCCCACGCGAGGCCACCGCCACCGGGCTGTCGCGGTAGGACTCGGCGAGCATGCGCAGGAGCAGGGGCTTGCGCAGGCGCTCACGCAGATGCAGCGGCAGACTCTCCAGGGGCGTCTGGATCTGAAAAAAGCGGCGGTAGCGCTCGTAGGCCAAGGCCAACTCGGCGGGGACGAAGGGTTCCAGGCGCAGGCTCGGCTCGCCGTCGCTGGTGTAGTGGTATGCGCCCCAGAAGAGCCGGGTCGCCCCGGCGCGGTCGAGCTGCGCCCAGGTGGCGCTGTTGCAGCTGATCACGATGCGCAGGTGCGCGTTGGCCACCCGGCCCACCAGGCCGTCGATCTGCTTGAGCAGCGCCTCGGGGCCGGCCTGGGCACCGCTGCGGTACTCGTTGAGCGCGTCGAAGATGATCACCAGATGCTTGCGGGCGGCAGCGGCCAGTTGGGCGATCTGGTTCAGATCACCCAGCAGCAGATCGGGCAGTTCACGGCCCAGGTCGCGGGCGATCTCCCGGTCGATCTCGGGGCCGAGCGAGCCACCGCAGCGGTAGAGCAGCACGGCGTCGCCGGACTCGCGCAGGGCGGCGGCCCAATGGGCCAGCAGGCAGGTCTTGCCCACGCCCGAGTCGCCGAGCAACAACATGGCCCCGCTGGGGCCGGCGAGGAAGGCGGCCAACTCAGCCTCGGCGACGGCGCGCTCCACATATGCCTCGGGGATGTACGTGCCCAGGCGGCGCGAGCTGCCCTGAAGCTCGCGCAGCACGTGGTCGCATTGCTGGCTGGCAGACTCGCGCACCTGCTCCCAGCCGATGCTGAGCGGTCGGTCAGTGGCGGGCGCGGGCGGGGTATGGACGCGGGCCGGGCTGCCGAGCGCGACGGCGGGCGTGCCGATGAAGGTGCGGGCGACCTGAACGCCGGTATCGCGCATGGCCTGGCGCATGGCGCTGGCCGAGGGCGGGCGGGCGTCGCGGTGGATGGACAGGGCGCGGGCGAACACCGCGCCCATCTCCGGCGCGACCTCGGGGTTTAGCTCGCTGATCAGGCGCAGCGGGTCGGGCCGACCGGCCAGCAGCGCCTCGGCGCGCACCGGCGCGTTGGGCGGCGGGCGGGCGGTGAGCAGGTGGTAGAGGGTGGCGGCGAGGGCGTAGAGGTCGGAGCGCGGCTCGGTGCCGCTGGCGTCGATCTGCTCCAGAGGCGCGTACTGCAAGGTATAGCCGAAGAAGCTGGTGTCCTGGCCAACGCCACGGGCCAAGCCGAAGTCCAACAGCACAATCTGGCCGTCGGGGGTGAGCTTGAGGTTCTGCGGCTTAATGTCGCGGTGGATGACCGGCGGGGTGCGGGTGTGCAGGTACTCCAGGGCGACCAGGAGCTGGTCGGCCCAGTCAAGGACATCGGTGAGCGGAAAGGGGCCGCTGCGGCGGACGTGGAGGGCGGCGAGGTCGGCCCCGCTAAAAAACTCCATCACCAGAAATCGGCCCGCGCCATCGCGGAAGTAGTCGATCACCTTGGGCAGGGCCGGGTGGCGCAAGCTAGCCAGGAGCTGGGCCTCGTGCTCAAACGCCTCGGCGTTCTCGGCGGCGCTGCCGATCATCTGCTTGAGCGCGACGGTGTTGCGCAGGCGCTGGTCAATCGCCTCGTACACCGCGCCCATGCCGCCGCGCCCGATCATGCGGACGATCTGATAGCGCTGGATCACCAGCGAGCCGGGATCGAGCATGGATGGTGGTCCTCGCCGTTGGTCTTCGCCGTGCTACGAGCTATTGTAGCACAGAGATGCGGGCCGCTGCGGCGGGAGCGCATGGCGCTCGCACCGGCCCTGGGCCGCTATGCCCGCAGCTTTCACTCATCAGGCAGAGCGTCGCCCCACTCCGCATCTCTGGCCATCCGCCAGCGCGCGCGGTCGGCGCGGGTGACGATCTCGCGGCGGGTGCCCTCGGGCGCGCAGAGGGCCAGCTCGATCCGACCAGGGCGGATCAGGGGCCGACGCAGCACCCGCGCGCTGATGGATGTACCGGGTGTGCGGGCCACCGCCACATAGGCGAACTTCTCGTCCTCGTAGCCACGATCCGCGCCCTTGGCGTTACGCTGGGCCTTGCTGCGGGAGACCCGCTGCGCGAAGTGGCACCAGTCGTCGGCGGCCAGGAGGCATGCACCCTGGTGCGGGCATGGCGCGACGATCACGGCTCCGGCAGCGCGCAGCCGCTCGCGGGCGGCGCGGATGATCGCCCAGCCCTGCGGCGTGCCCGGCTCCACCAGCAGCAAGGCGTGGCCGCTGTGCGCCCAAAGCTGATCAACCAAAGTATCCCGCGCCGCCGTGGGCAGTTCGCCCAACACATAGGTGGCGGTGACGAGATCGTGCCTCGTGGTCTGCCAGGATTCGGTTAGGTTGGCATGCCGCCACACGGCTGCGGCCAGGGCCGAATGACGGCTGCGGGTAGCCAACTGGCGGCCCAGGGCGAGCATGGCCGGTTCGGACTCGATCAACTCGGCGCTACCGAGATCGTCCCATATCTCCGTCGCCGCCCAGAGCGACGCGCCCAGGCCAGCCCCGGCATCGAGCAGGCTGCCGGGTGTCCAGCCGGGCAGCCGGGCAGAGATTGCACCCATGGCGGCGGAGACTGCGGCGTAGGTGGCGGGCATACGATAGGCCGCGTAGGCCGTCGCATCGGCGGAGCTACGCACATAGCCAACACCTTCCGGCGGGCCATCGGCGGCACCGTGCCCAGCCCGGTAGCGTTGCGAGAGGGCCGCAGCCGTCGTGCGCAACTCGGCCTGGCCCGCGCCGCGCAGGGCCGCATCGAGGGCCAGGCGCAGCTCGTTTGGCAGATCCATACGGCACCTTCTTGGTTTACGATTGTTGATTTGAGATTGTTGATTGCAATCAACAATCTCAAATCCTCAAATCAAAAATCTTAAATATCCGGCGGCGGCTCCGGCTCGCCCATCATATCGCCATACCAGCGCTCCAGCCACTCTAGCGCCTCGTAGAGCCTGCCGCTGGGCATGCGCCGGTAGGACGAGATGCTGAAGTTGCGGTAGAGCCCGCTGAAGACGCCGAAATACTCATTGCGGCGGGTGCGCTCGGCCAGGGCGTGGGCCACTCGCCGCGCCGTCTGGGCCAGCTTCGCCGCCGAAGGATCATCCAGCGAGTCGGCCCGCCGCGCCCAGGGGTCGGCACCCTGCGCGTCATGGGTATCCTCCGCGCCCACGCCGTCGAGCTGGCGCTCGATCATCATCTGGTGGCGGGCCAGGGTAGCCATGGCCATCGTCCCCACATATGCCTGCTCGGCCTGGCTCTGCTGGTGACGCCCCGGCAGCAGCACGTCGCCGCTATCGAAGCCCTGGGGCCGCGCCGTCTGCCAGAGGGTCGATGCGGCCTCGCGCTGGAATAGCTCCAGCCGGGCGCGGCCCGCCGGGTCGCTCACCTGCCCGGCGTCCAGGGTGATCAGCCAGAGCGGCAGCAGTTCCACGCGCAGGCAGAGCATCTGCACATCGCCGGTGTCGGTCTCGACCGGCATACGCCTGGCACCGGACGCCAGCACGGCGTGGGCGCGCAGACGGCGCTCCTCTTTGGCGGCGCTCAGGCCGAGGGTGGCGCACAGCTCGGCGATGGGCAGGTAGGTGCGGTTTGGGTCAGGCCCGAGCCAGCCCAGGATATCTTGTGCGTAAAACCAGTTCACAGCAGAACCTCGCTCTCGCTTGCGTTTCGCATTTCTTGCGCTATAGTAGCCTACTTTATGCCCGTGCCGTCGGCAATATGCGAGAGATCTGGGGATCACCTTCGGTGGCCTCGGCGCATTCCTGCTCGGCCTCGCCGCCTGGGGATTCGTCGCCAGAAATCAACAAAAGACGTTCATGCGCGGGGCGCACACCGCCGCGATGAACATGGTCGCTGATGCCCGGCTATCGGCTATCGGCTATCGGCTATTTTCACATCAGGCGGGTCTGAGGCGCAGCCCCAGGGATGTTGCAACCGCCCGGATCTCCACATGGGGACAAGAGATCTCTCGTGCTACAATAGATGCTCAAAGACTTGCGCAAAGGAGCCGTGCCATGGATCGCACCCACCTCGTCGAGGAGTTGCGGCAGATCGTCGGCCTGCGCGGCGTCGTCGATGACCCGCACGCCCTGATGACCTACGACGCCGACGGCTGTGTGATGGACACCGGCGACCCGCAGGTGGTGGTGCTGCCCACCAGCACCGCCCAGGTCAGCGGCGTCGTGCGGCTGGCCGCACGCTACGGCCTGCCGGTGGTGCCGCGCGGGGCCGGTACCGGCCTGACCGGCGGGGCCACGGCGATGTTCGGCGGGATCGTGATCAGTACCGCACGCATGGACAAGGTGCTGGAGATCGACCCGCGCAATGGCCGGGTACTCTGCCAGCCCGGCGTGATCAACTTCGAACTCTCGCAGCAACTCAAGCCCTACGGCTACCAGTTCGCCCCCGACCCGTCCTCCCAGAAGGCATGTACGGTGGGCGGCAACATCGCCAACAACAGCGGCGGCCCGCACTGCCTCAAGTATGGCATCACCGCCAGCCACATCTACGGTGTGGAGCTGGTGCTGGCCGACGGCACGGTGATCTGGAGCGGCGACGGCAGCCCCGCCGCGCCCGGCTACGACCTCACCGGCGTGATCTCCGGCAGCGAGGGTACCATCGGCCTGATCACCGCCGCATGGCTGAAGATCACGCGCCTGCCCGAGGCGGTGCGCGTGGTGCTGGCGCTCTTCCCCGATATCGCCGGAGCCTCTAACACGGTCTCCCAGGTCATCGCCAGCGGCCTGCTGCCCGCCGCCCTGGAGATTATGGATCGCCTGGCGATCAAGGCCGTCAACGACATGTATAAGCTCGGTCTGCCCGACTCGGCTGGGGCCGCGCTGCTGATTGAGGTGGACGGCGTCGAGGACGGGCTCGACGAGTTGCTGAATGATGTCACCGCTGTCTGCTGGCGCAATGGGGCAATTGACGTGCGCCCGGCACGCACCCTCGCCGAGCAAAACCAAGTCTGGGCCGCACGCAAGAACGCCTTCGGCGCGATGGGCCGCCTGTCGCCGACTTACTACCTAGTCGATACGGTCGTGCCGCGCACCCGCCTGCCCTACACAATGGAGCAGGTCGGGCGGATCTCGCAAGAGTACGCCCTGCCGATCGCCAACGTCTTCCACGCCGGCGATGGCAACCTGCATCCGATCATCCTCTTCGACCGCCGCGACAAGGGCCAGAACCAGCGTGCCCTGGAGGCGGCCACCAGCATCATGCACGTCAGCATCGCGCAGGGCGGGGTGATTAGCGGCGAACACGGTATCGGCGTCGAGAAGCAGGACTACATGACCCTGCTCTTCTCCACCGACGACCTGGCGGCCATGGCCGGGCTACACCAGAGCTTCGACCCGAACGACCTGTTTAACCCCGGCAAGGTTTTCCCCAAGGGTCGCGGCTGCGGCGAACTGGCCGCGCTGCGGAAGGCGGGCGTCGCGTGGGCAACACTCAAGTAAGGGCGCAGCCGTCGCGTGATATGACGCGCTGGGCACCTGGTGGGATGTGCATACGTGACGGCTCCCAGGGCTAAAGCTCCTGGGCTTTACGGGCTAGGATTGTAACATGAAAACCAGCGAGTGGGATGCGACCGACGTGACCATTATCGACCTCTTGGATCGCGCCCTCGACAAAGGCGTACTGCTCTGGGGCGAGCTCGTCCTCTCGATCGCCGATGTCGACTTGGTGTATGTGGGGCTAAAAGCCATGCTCTGCTCCGTAGATACCGCCGACCGCATGCGCGAGGTCGCATGGAAAAATCTGGTCGATTCGCAACAAAGCTGACACCAATTATGGGCGTTCTCTACATCTACGCAATTGTCGACCAGCCAGATGGTGATCTCCCGGATATCCGGGGGATCGGCGATGCCGCGATTAGCGGCCTGCACGTCGGCGACCTGCTCGCGATTGTGAGTACGGTTGAGGGCGACTCGGTGCCGTTCAGCCGCACCAACCTGCTGTGTCACGAGCGCGTGATCGAGGCGCTGATGCGCGGGCGGGCGGTGCTGCCGACACGTTTTGGCACCACCACGGAGCATGCGGAGCGCATCGCGAAGGCTCTGGAGACAAACGGCGCAGGCTTTCGCGCCAACCTTGACCGAGTGCGCGGGCGGGTCGAGATCGCACTGCGCGTAGGCTGGAAACCCGAGGCGGATGAACCCATCACCCGCCCGCGCGCCGCCGATGTCGCCGATGGACGCAGCTACATGCAGGCGCTGCTGGCGCAAACCCAGCGCAGCCGCCAGCGGCGCGATACCGCCGAAGCGCTGGCCGCCAAACTCACGCCTGGGCTGGCCGAACTGGCCGATGCCGTCGTCGAAAAGATTCTCCCCACCCCCCAACTGCTGCTCAAGGCGGCGTACCTCGTGCGGCACGCGCATGTGGCGGAGATCCGCCGCCGGATCACGGCCTTACGCACAGAGTACCCAGACCTCGCCTTCCTGGCCACCGGCCCCTGGCCGGCCTACAGCTTTGTTGCAGAAGGGAACGTCGCATGAGCTTCCAAATCGCTGAACCCGCGCTGAACACAAACGATGGAGATGTGGACAGCAAGCTGATCTGCGCGTCAGAAGACATTGCGGCCCTCACCGAAGAGCTGATGACCGTGCGCGCATCCACGCCCAATCGGGTGGTACTCGACCCCGATAAGGTCGAACAGGGTCTCGCGCAGTTGGTGCTGACGGTCATCGAATTGCTGCGCCAACTGATGGAGCGCCAGGCCATGCACCGCGTGGAGAATGGGACGATTGACGACGCAGCCATCGAGCGCCTGGGGCTGGCCTTTATGCGCCTCGATACACGTATGACCGAACTCAAGCAGACCTTCGGCCTGCGCGATGAGGATCTCAACATCGACCTCGGCCCACTCGGCAAGCTGCTCTAATCCGACGAGTAGATCCGTCCCGTAGGCTACCGTAGGCTACCGTAGGCTGCCGTAGGCTGCCGTAGGCTACCCATAGGGTCTCCCGTACAAAAAAAGATCCCTTTTTCCGGAGAGACAGCCCCGGCCTCGCTGCCTATACTGAGGGCAAGCAAACGCAATGATGCAAGGACAACAAAACAGAAACCTCCAAGCACCAACGCGATGACCACGGCTACCGGACAAAAACGAACCTGTCGTGTACGCTCTGCCAACTGATGCGACCTATACATTACATCCAGAAGGAGCACGATCATGCTTTCCAATAACGCACAACCACGTCAGAACCACCTTAATGGCAGCATTCACACGCTCTTGGATAACTACGATGGTATGGCCCGCACACTCCGCCGGCCGCAGGCTGAGGAGCAGAGCATTCACGCACACGTGCATGAGTACAACCCCATCACCCCGAAGAATAGCATCGAGGCTGACCAGACCACCCAAGTTCACGTTCGCTGGAGCATGTACGGGGATCTGAATCCCTTCATCACGGGCACCTGGCACGTCAGCGCCTACCTGGAGTCGCTCCAGCTTGGCAAGCAGCAGCGGATCCCGCTCACCTCAGGCACAACGATCGCCCTCACCCCTCGGCATGGCCCGGTTGACTACGAGGCCTGGGTGCAGATCCCTGCCGATACCGTCACGTTTGCCGAGGATGAGCGCACCAAATCCTACAAGCTGGTGGTCGCCGTGACCTACCACGCACCCATGACTCAGCCAGTCCCGCTCACCAGCGGAGTTGCAGACCTCGCATTCCAGTCGCACTACCTCCTGGTCACCCCACTGACCTATCGTGCGGCTACGGGCCTCCCAGGCGGCTTGAATGATATTGTGGATGGCCCGGAACTCCAGTTTTACATCGTCGTGTGATGTCGCGGTCGATCAGGTCATCATTAAAGGTTATTCCGATTTACGACATGGCCACCCAAGGACGATGGCGGAGCCGAAGGTTATGGAGTCCACAGGCCACTTCCATCACGAGATCACGGATGGTTCCTCGCCAGATTCGCAGCGCATCCTTCACCATCCGG
>CAISPW010000096.1 GCA_903887465.1 uncultured Oscillochloris sp.
CCGGTCGCGTTGCGACCGGCCCCAATGATTCGGCCCTACGCGCCCAACCGCAAATTCGGCGTCACATCCAGATCCCAGCCGCTCTGCGCCCCGGCCGCGAAGCGGTAAAAGGCGGCGGCGGCGACCATGGCGGCGTTATCGGTGCAGAGGGCAATCGGCGGGAAGCGCACGGGCACCCCGGCGCGGCGGGCCAGTTCGGCGCGCAGGCGGGTGTTGGCGGCCACCCCGCCGGCCAGGATGATCGCGGTGGCCCCGTGCTGGCGCGCGGCGTCGGTCGCCTTGGCCGAGAGTACGTCCACCACCGACTCCTGGAAGGCGTGAGCGATCTGGGCGACCCACGCGGCATCGAGCGCGGGCGGAGGACTAGGGGCTACGGGCTGCGCGCGCGGATCCTGGTGGCTGACCTTCGGCTTAGGTGCCGGCTTCGGGATGCGCGTCTCACGCTCCTGGCGCTCCTGCGCCTTGTGCAGCACGGCGGTCTTCAGGCCGCTGAACGAGAAGTCGTAGCTGTCGCGCAGCCAGGCGCGGGGCAGCGTGCCGGCGGGCTGCGCGGACTCAGCGGCCCGCTGGATGGCCGGGCCGCCGGGGTAGCCCAGGCCAAGGATGCGGGCCACCTTGTCGAACGCCTCGCCCACCGCGTCGTCGCGGGTCTGCCCGAGGATATGGTAGTCGCCGTGGCCGCGCAGCAGGGCCAGCAGCGTGTGGCCGCCGGAGACCACCAGGGCGACGAGCGGGAACTCGGGCGGCGCTCCTGTCCCCCGTCCCCTGCTCCCCACATCTTGCCCCCCGACATCCAGCCAACTGGCGTAGATATGGGCCTCCAGGTGGTTCACGCCGACGAAGGGCAGGCCGCGCTGCCAGGCCATAGCCTTGGCGGTGTTGAGCCCGGTGAGCAGGGCTCCGCTCAGGCCGGGGCCGTAGGTGGCGGCGACGGCGTGTACATCGGCCCAGCCACCGGGCAGGCCCGCCAGCGCCTCGCGCACCACAGGGGCCATGCTGATGATGTGCTGGCGCGAGGCGACCTCGGGCACCACGCCGCCGTAGCGGCTGTGCATGTCCATCTGCGAGGCCACGACGCTGGACACGATCGTGCGCCCGTCGCGCACCACGGCCGCCGCCGTCTCGTCGCAGGAGGTCTCCAGGGCCAGGATGGTGAAGCCTTCCGGCAGTGTTATCATCGCATTAGTATACGATATCTAGCGGCTTCGCCGGTTGCTCATCATCACCACGTCCAGGGCTGATGCAACGTCGCTGGGGCTGCGCCCCAGACCTAGCTTTTTGTTGGTTTTTGGCGGCTTCGCTGCCAAAAACCAACAAAAAAAAGATCTTTCGGGGGTGGCAAAGCCACCCCCAAACCCCCGCCGGAGGCGATGTTGCAACCGCCCTAATCACCACGTCCCCCATGTGATCGCCGCCAGGGCGATCACCTCGCCAATCTCAGAGAGCGCGCCGTAGGTATCGCCGGTGAGGCCGCCGAGGTCGCGCACCCACCAGCGGGCCAGCAGGTGCGTGCCGGCCCAGACCAGCAGGCCGGCGATCAGGCCGGACAGCCCGGCGACGATGATCGCGAAGGCCAGGGCGAAGGCGCTGGCGGCCCAGAAGTCGGCCCGGCGCACCAGGGCGTTGAAGCTGCGGCCCAGCCCGCCCTCGCGGGCGGAGGGGAACCAGAAGATGCCGTAGCAATCGGCCCAGCGACCCAGGACGGGGGCCACCAGGACGGCCTGCCACCAGCGCGGCCCGGCCCCGGCCAGAAAGGCGAACTTGAGCAGCAGCACCGCGCCAATGGCCAGCGCGCCCATCGCGCCGATCCGGCTGTCCCGCATAATCTCCAGCTTACGCTCGCGGGTGCGCCAGCTCATCACCCCGTCAAAGGTGTCGCTCAGGCCGTCGAGGTGCAGGCCGCTGGTGATCACACCCCAGGCGACCACAACCAGGGCCGCGCGGGCCACCGCCCCCCAGCCCAGGTCGCCCAGCCCGCCGACGGGCAGCAGCAGGGCACCGATGATCGCGCCGGCCGCCGGGAACCAGGGGATAGACGCGACCATGCTGGCCTCGCTTGCCGGCGGGAGCCAGGGCTGCGGGATGATCGTCAGAAAGCGTAGCGCCTCGCCGAGGCTGATGATCGGCCCCCAGATGCCCCATTGCGGCGCGTGGCCGTTCTGTTGCTCGCTCACAATGACACTCCTTTGAAGGTTTGAGGGCCACAGGCTCTCGGAATCAGGCAGGACGCCTTGAGAGACTTTGCCAGCTTTGCTGGCAAAGTCTCTCAGAATAGGAGTAGTTTTTTAGGGCGCAGATCTAAGCCTAATGTTCAGGGTCAACGAGGTTCTGCACCTAGGCGCGGCACCGCGTTGACCACGCGGATGATCGCCCCGGTCGGGTAGACATCGAGGCAGGTGAGACTGCCGAGGTCAATCCGCCAATGCCAATGGTCTTGCGGGGGCAGGCCGAGGCTGGCGCAGAGAACGAGCTGGATGGGTGTGGCGTGGGTGGCGATCAGGATGCGCCCGCCGGGGTGGTCGTGCAGCAGGTTGCGCCAGGCCGCGCCGATGCGGGCGCTGGCCTCGGCCAAACTCTCGCCGCCCTCGGCCTTACCATTGACACCGGCGGCCCAGCGGGCGCGGGCCTCATCGGGGTACTGGGCGCGCACCTCGGCATAGGTGAGACCCTCCCAGCGCCCGTGGCCCACCTCGGCCCAGGCCAGATCCTCGCGCCGAGTCACGCCCTGGCGGCCGGCTAGGATAGCCTCGGCGGCCATCACGGTGCGCTCGCGCGGGCTGGCGATAGCCAGGCCGAAGGGGATGGCGCGCAGGTGCGCGGCCAGTGCCGCCACCTGGCGCTGGCCGTAGCCGGTAAGCGGGCTATCGCTGTGGCTCTGGTAGCGCCGCTCGCGGTTGGCCTGGGTTTGCCCGTGGCGGATGAGCCAGACGCTTGTACGCATAGGTGAGGGGGTTCCTTACATTCGCGCGATCGTAGCACAGGGCTGCGCGCGCGTCAATCTGCGGCGCGGTGCCGCTGGCATCTCGATCATTAAACTTGACAAATACGGTTAATTAAATTAAGATAGCCTCATACCGCAGCAACACAGGAGGGCGCGCCAATGTTCAGCATCCCCCAGCTCCGCGCGAGCGGCGACGAGATCGCCGCCGTATGGCCGCTATTCGCCGCCGGGATCGGCCTCGCCGGCATGTTCCGCGCCGCCAAAGCCATCAGCGCGTTGCTGCTCGTCCTCGAAAGTTCGGGAGCCATGGGCGGGACGCGCCAGGGCTGATGCAACGTCGCTGGGGCTGCGCCCCAGACCGCGCTTTTGGTTGGTATTTGGCGGCAAAGCCGCCAAAAACCAACCAAAAAAAAGATCGTTCGGGGGTGGCTTTGCCAGCCCCAAACCCCCGCCGGAGGCGACTTTGCAACCACCCTGCGGGACGCGCCCCGGTCGCTAAAATCAGCAAACCATAGACCGTACGATCATCGGCGGGCCTGTCAGCGTTGCTGGCAGGCCCGCCGATGATCGTACACTATGGTCATCTAGGTCGTGACCTCGATAAAGACCCGCACCGTCCCCGCAGACATGCGGCTCGTCAGGGTTACATAATGCTCGCCATACTTCGCGTGCAGGGCCGTCTCGGCCACATGTGCCTCGTCTGCGCCGAGCTGGCGGGCCACCGCCGCCACCGCCGGGCCGCTCACATTCCCCACCCGGTCGCTGGGGGCCACCGTCACCCTCGCGGTGGCCCGGATGCGCTTGGCCTTACCCGCGTGGCTCTGCGTCGTCACATAAAGCCGGTCGCCTGCCTGGGCGAACCAAACCGTGGTGGGCACCGGGTCGCCGGATCGCCGATGGGTCGTCAGCACGATAAACTCCGCGCCCTCCAGAGCCGCGAAATGCGCCGCATCAGTCATAGGGGTCTCCTGCTCAGATCGAACACTGCGTAGATATGTGTTGCTCAACCAGTTGCATTGAGGACGGCTTTCATACAAATGTATGTATACACATAGTATAGTATGAATGACGCTTTTCCGCAATAGGACGCAATAGGACGCGATACAACGCAATGGTTCTTATGAACGCAAACGATACTCATGCCACTGAAGCTCGTGTATTATATCGCGTAGGGGCGGCTCGCGAGCCACCCCTGTGCGCAGAGTTCAGGGCTGCGGCTGACGCCACGCCTTCGGGATCGACGCCCATCTGCCGGCGCGGGCGGATCCGGCGTCGGCGCAGGCCGACGCCCCCCTCCGGCGCGATATCCGTGTGGACGACGCTGGTGATCATTGCCGGAAAGCGAGGATAGCGCCCCTATGCGCAAACAAACCCGCGCCCTTCGCCCGCTGCCCTGGCTGCTTCTCGCCATGCTGTTCCTGGCCCTCGGCCTGTGGAATCTGGGCGGGCCGGGCATGTGGTGGGACGAGGGATGGACACTCTCGGTGGCGCGGAGTTGGGCCGAGACCGGGCGCTATGTCCGGCTACGCGATGGCGCACCCGCCGCCACTGGCCTGGAGGCGTCGTTTCTGGTGACGCTGCCGGTGGGCCTGAGCATGCGCCTGCTGGGCGTGGGCCTTTGGCAGGGCCGAATCTTCGGCGTGCTGTGCATGGACGCGGCCCTGCTACTGCTGGCCGTCCTAGCCGCCCGGCTCTACGACGGGAAAGTCGCCGTGGCGACAGTGGCTGCGGCATTGCTATTCACGCCGCACCCGCAGCTCAACCCGCTGCTCCTGGGTCGCCAGGTGCTGGCCGAGATACCGATGCTGGCCTACCTGCTGGGCGGCTATATTTGCCTGTGGTGGGCTATCGCCGGGCGGCGCATCGCGCTGGCTCCGGCGGTGCTGCTCTTGGGCATGGCCTGGGTCGCCAAGGCCCAGACCGCGCCGTTCCTGATAATCTCCCTGGCCGCGCCGACGCTGGCCGCCCTGGTCGCGCGGCGCTCGGCCCCCGCCGCCATCTGTGCCGGCGCGCTGGTGGGTGCCTACCTGGTGGCGTCCGGCCTCCCGCCGTGGGTCTACTCACGGCTGTTCGACCGCAGCCTGCCGGGTGATCCTGTGTCGGGCCTGCTCGACGTGGTTGCGGTGGTGTTCGCCCCAGCCAACCGGCTCTACGCCCTGGAAAATCTGTTCAGCTTCGGGCTGCCCACCTTGCTCGGCCTGACCTGGGCGCTGCCGGCAACTTGGCGAGATCTGAGGGGTACCACTCCCCTCGCCCGCCGCAGCGAGCGAGGGGCTGGGGGTGAGGACTCCCATGATCTCGCCAGCCAGTACACCCGCCTGATTCTGCTAGCCTTCTCCGGTAGCTGGCTGGTCTGGTTCGTGGCCCTCTCGGTGGGCGTGCCGCGCTACATGGCCCCGCCGGCGCTGCTGGGCTGCATCTTTCTGGCCACCATGCTGCGTGACTTGACCGGCGGCTTCGACCTCGCCCAGAGCGCCGAGCGGCTGATGGCCCTGCTAAGCCTGCGCCAGCCCAGCCGGGCCGGCGTCGCCGCCCTCGCTGCCCTCGTGCTCACCACCGCTGCCCTCGCCCTCGCCGCCCTCGGCCTAGCACGCTACTATCCCGATGATGACCACTCGGCCCAGCGCGTGGCTACCGCCATCAACGCCATGCCCCCCGGCACCCGCGTGGAGACCTACGAGAGCGAGTTGCACTTTCTGCTCAATCAGCCCTACCACTTCCCGCCCGACCAGATCCACGTGGAGTTGAATCGGCGGAGCCTGCTCGGCCAAGCGACCCCGGTGGGCTACGACCCGCTCATCTCTGACCCCGACATCCTGGTGGTGGGCACGTTCGCCAGGGGCAATGATCTGTACGTGCCGACCCTGGCGGGCGGAGCCTTCCGCCAGATCATGCGCGATGGCGTTTATGACGTCTATCAGCGGGTGAGGTGATAAACCTAGAATTATACATATGATGAAGATGTCCAGATTCACTGGACATCTTCATCATATGTAGGCACGATTTTAGGACAACAGATTTTACCAAATGAATATATAGATGAAATTGCCAGTAAAACTGGCAATTTCATCTATATATTCATCTCAGATTACGCCGCTGCGCGCGGCGGCCTCCAGCAAGCGCTGGATGCGCGGAACCATGCCCGCCGGGTTCTGGTGCAGACCCTCCAGGAGCAGCGCGTTGTCGTAGAGCTGCTCGGCGGCGGCGGCCACAATCGGGTCGGCCTCGTCGGCGGCGGCGCGCTGCGCCAGGGCCACGATCAGCGGGTGGGCCGGGTTCAGCTCCATGACGCGGGGCTGCGGCTCGCTCTCGCGACCGAGCATCTGCTGAATACGCTGCATCTCGCGGCCCGGCCCGTCGTCGTCGCTGATCAGGCGGGCTGGGCTGTCGCGCAGCACCTTCGAGGCGCGCACCTCCTTCACCTGCTCGCCCAGGGCCGCCGCGAAGCCCGCAGCCAGGCTGGCGAAATCGGCGTCGCTCAGGCTCGACACCGGAGCCTCCAGTTCGCCGGGCAGTTCAATGTCGGCCTCGTCCACATTGCGCAGCTTCAGGCCCTCGAACTCACGCAGCCCCGAGAGCATAAAGCCGTCCATCAGGTCGCTGAACAGGAGCACCTCGATCCCGCGCGCGCTGAAAGGGTCGAGGTGTGGGCTGTTGCGGGCCGCATCGAGGCTGCCGCCCATCACATAGTAGATCTCCTTCTGGCCCTCGACAATCCGCCCCTTGTAGTCGGCCAGGGTGATCAGCGCCTCGCCGCTGGTGGTGCTGTTGAAGCGCAGCAGCTTAAGCAGATCGTCGCGGTACTCATAGTCAACCGCCACGCCCTCCTTGATAAAGACGCCGAATTCCTTCCAGAAGGCGGCGAACTTCTCGGTGTCTTGGGCGGCCAGGTCGTTCAGCTCACGGTGCAGGCGGCCGGTCAGCGTCTTGCGGATGCGCTGCTGGATGGGCGACTGCGTGTTCGCGCCCACATTGCTCTGCACGCCCTCGCGCGAGACATTCAGCGGCAGATCCTCGCTATCGACCACCCCCTCGACAAAGCGGAAGTAGTTCGGCAGCAGATCCTTTGCCTCCTCCTGGATCATCACCTTGCGCGAGTAGAGCTTGATCTTGCCCTCGATGCGCCGCTCGATCATGCCGCGCTCACGTTTAGCCGGTACAAACAGGATGCTGTGCAGGTCGATCGGCGCGTCGGTGGAGAGGTGCAGCTTGAGCAGAGGCTCCTCGTAGTCCAGTGTGATCTGCTGGTAGAGGCTCTTGTACTGCTCGGGCTCGACCTCGCGGGGGGCGCGCCGCCAGAGCGCCTTCTGCTGGTTGACCTGGCGCTCGCCCGCGTAGATCGGGAAGGCCACAAAGTCCGAGTGGCGCTTGATGATCTGCTCCAGCTTCCAGTCGTTGGCGAACTCGATGGCGTCATCCTTGAGGTGCAGGGTGACGCTGGTGCCACGCGCCGCGTGCTCGGCCACGTTGACGGTGAAGCTGTCACCGCCGGTCGCCTCCCAGACCGCCGCCTCGGCGTCGGGATGGAACGAGCGCGAGACCACCGAGACCTTATCGGCGACCATGAACACCGAGTAGAATCCGACGCCGAACTGGCCGATGATATCGCCCGAGTTCGCGTTCTGGGCCTTCGCCTGCTGCACAAAGGCCCGCGCGCTAGACTGGGCAATCGTGCCCAGGTGATCGATCATCTCCTGGCGGGTCATACCGGCACCCGAGTCGCGCACGGTGATCGTGCGGGCATCCTTATCGACCTCCACCCAGATCCCCAACTCGGCGTCAGCGTCGCGCACATCCTGGTTGGTCAGCATCTCGAACTGTAGTCGATTCAGGGCGTCCGAGGCGTTAGAGATCAACTCACGCAGGAAGATCTCGCGGTCAGTGTAGAGCGAGTGGGCCAAAATATGCAGCACCTGCTGCACCTCGGCGCGGAAGGACATCGCCTCTGGCTGGTGTACAGCCTCCTGATCGGTCGTCATTGAGCGCTACTCCTTAGCTTAAATTTCTCGGTCAACATACGGCTTCGCAGCTTCGCGGCTTCGCAACTTCGCAACTTCGCGGCTTCGCGGCTTCGTGTTCGCGGCCTCCGCGATCCATTCGCGGCCTCCGCGATCCAAAGCCCATTCGCGGCCTCCGCGATCCAAAGCCCATTCGCGGCCTCCGCGATCCAAAGCCCATTCGCGGCCTCCGCGATCCAAAGCCCATTCGCGGCCTCCGCGACTTCGTGTTCGCGACCTCCGCACCCCATTCGCGGCCTCCGCGATCCAAAGCCTATTCGCGGCCTCCGCGATCCAAAGCCCATTCGCGGCCTCCGCGACTTCGTGTTCGCGACCTCCGCACCCCATTCGCGGCCTCCGCGATCCAAAGCCCATTCGCGGCCTCCGCGATCCAGACGCAAACTGCCACATTCCATTGTACGATAATTGGCGCATGTGAGAGCAGCGTGAGGGCGATGCGGCAGGTGGAGTCCTGGAGCTGGCAAAGCCACCCCCGAAAGATCTTTTTTTGTTGCCAGCAACAACACCGTGCAGGGTGAGGGTGTGGGAGAGCTTCGCACTCCCACAAAAAAACTAATGGTGCTGCGGCGCGGCGTAGCCACGCCGCAGCACCATCAAACGATGCCGTCCCAATCCGGCTCTCGCAATCTTATCCGGCGTTTCAGTCGCCAGCGACATGGCCGCCAGCCCTGTCCCCGATCCCCTCACCTCAACTGTTTTCCAAGAACCCTCTGCTACACTAGCCCCAGACATCCCGTGGCGGCGCGTATTCTTTTCCCTTAACCCCGCCGCCGTAGGGTGTTCTATTTTTTATCGAGAGGAAGCTCTCAATGCATCAGCATACCCTCACCCTCGAGTCACGCCTGGGCGGGACGCCGCGCGACCGGCTTTGGAAAGAACTGTTCGGCAACGCCCTGCATTTCCCCCTGGCCAATATTTTGCTTGAGCTACTGCTCAGAGACGCCAGCGCTTACCTGATCAAGCCAGATGCCTACCTGCTCATCTTCGCCGGGCTGGCCCAGGCTCTCTGGCTGAGTCAGCGCACCCTAGATCGTCCCTGGCGCATCGCGGGCAACCTGATCGGCCCGGCCCTCTACACCGCCGTCGAGGTCGTGAAGGATGGGCCGCACTTCTTCACCGACGCCAACCATGTCGCCTACTGGGTCTTCGCCCTGCTGGTCGGTGTCATCCAGTCCCTGCGCTTGCGCAGCCCGCGCATCCATGCGCCACTGCTGATTGCCGAGCAGGTGGTGCGATCCTGCATCCTGCTGGCCATGTACACGATCTTCGAGATCCGCAGCAGCCCGACCCCCTCCAGCGTCAGCGATTTTATTGCGGACCCGAGCCACCAGTTTGTGTCGGTGATCATCCCCACCTTCGGCCTCAGCCTGGGCCTCGCAGATCTGAGCAGCCAGCGCTATCTGGCCCTGCTGCGTGAGACCGCCGCCCAGCTACGGGTCTACGCCGAGTGGCTGTTTGGGCGCGACCTGCTGGGCCGAGCAATTGGCGATCCGGCTGAACTGACCCTATCCCGTCGCACCCGCACGGTGCTATTTATGGATATCCGTGGCTTCACACGCTGGAGCGAGCCGCGCCCGCCCGAGGCGGTGGTGGCGATGCTCAACCGTTACTACGCGGTGGCCGAGCCGCTGATCCAGTCTCATGGGGCGATCAAGGTGCGCTTCCTTGCCGACGAGGTGCTGGCCGTCTTCGCCGAAGCCGATGATGCGGCGGCGGCGGCGAGCGAGTTGCGGGATCATGTCGGCGCACTGCTGAAGGGCGATGGGCTGGGGGTGGGGATCGGCCTGAACACCGGGCCGGTGGTGGAGGGGCTGATGGGCAGCAGCGCCATGCAGGCATACGATGTGATCGGCGACACCGTAAATACGGCCAAGCGTATCGAGGGGGCCGCCGCCGGTGGCGAGGTGCTGATCGCCGCCGCCACCCACCAGGCCCTCAGCCTCGCACATACGGTCGGCAACTCCCGCGAGGTTGCAGCCAAGGGGAAGGCCGATCCCGTTTGCGTCTTTCCGCTCGACTATCTGGCCTTCCGCGCCCGGCGGAATAGAGTGGCGCTGGGGCGAATGCGTCCCGCGCCCGCATCAGCCCCAGCGCGCTGACCTGCGCCCTCACCGTGGCAGATCCGCTTTCTTAGGCATGTTTCAAACACACTTGACCGTTCAGCGACGAGGCGACGAGGCGATAGGAGCGCGTCATCGCCTCGTCGCGTCATCGCAGGACGGTCATACTGAATGTACCCATTTTGAACCATGCCTTAACTACAGATCTGTGCCTGCACCCAGACCTCAGCCTGCGCGCGGGTCGTCACCTCGCCATCCAGGTGAGCCGCGCGCAAGCCATCGAGCAGCCGCCCGATATTTGGTCCTGGGGCGATGCCGAGCCGCTGGATGTCGCGCCCGTCGAGGGGCGCGCGGGCCGGGCGGATCTCGCCCAGGTAGCGCGCCGCAATCTGGCCCGCCGAGCCTATCTCAGCGCAGTGTAGCACGCGGATCCCCGCCGCACTAAGCGGTCGCAGCAGAAGGTCGATCTGGCTCGGTCGCAGGTCGGCGTTGAGCCTGCGGGCGACCGCCCGCGCAGCGGGGATCTCCTGGAGCAGCCGGGCAAAGGGCGTGGGCAGCGGGTAGCGCGCGGCGATCTCGGCGAGCTGGTCTGCGCCCAGATCGTAGCAGAGCAAGCCCGCGTCAATCGTCGCCAGCCGCCAGCCGCTAGCCGCCAGCCGATCACCACCCGTCGTTTCTGGCTCGCCCCGTATCGCGCCGCCCGCGCTCCAAGCCTCCGTCGCCCGCCGCCGCGTAAAGCGTTCCGCCAGAGCCGCGCTCCAGGCCAGGCCGGGCACGACCTGCGGCGTGACGCCCCAGGCATCAGCGAGGGCCAGCACCGCGTCGGGCCGGGGTTCGTCGAGGGCCAGGCAGATCTCGCCCAGGGCGCGCTCGGGGCTGAGCATGCGGAGGTAGCCCCGCGTCAGGGCGTCGGCAATCTGGGCGGCGGTGGCTTCGTCGGGACGCAGATCGAGGCGTGAGGCCAGGCGCAGCCCGCGCAGCAGGCGCGTTGGGTCATCGCGAAAACTGTAGGGGTGCAGCAGGCGTAGCCGCCCAGCCGCCAGGTCGGCCCGCCCGCCGAAGGGGTCGCGCAGGATCCCGGCGCGCAGGGTTCCGGCGTCGGCCAGCAACTCCACCGCAATCGCGTTCACGCTGAAGTCGCGTCGGCGCAGGTCGTCGGCGATATCGGACGGGCGCACCACCGGCAGCGCGGCAGGCTGCGGGTACTCCTCAGCGCGCGTGCCGGCCAGGTCGAGGGTCAGTTCGCCCGAGCCAGCGGCGGCGCGGGGGATGCCGAGCGTGGCGGTGCCAAAGGCGCGGTGGCTGGCCAGCACGCGACCGCCCAGCGCCTCGGCCAGGGCCGCCGCGAGATCGACGGCGTCGCCCTCGACCGCGAGGTCAATGTCGCGATCCAACGCCGCGCCGCGCAGCAGGTCGCGCACGGCCCCGCCAATCAGCCAGAGGCCGAGGCGGCGGCGGGCGGCAATGGCGGTCGCCCGCCCGAGGGCTGCGGCGACATCGGGCGTCAGGCCCGCAAGCAGATCGGCTGGGGCGACGACGGGCGCGTTGGTCAGCTTGACAGGCTTCGGGTTCAATGGTAGCATACCTGGGCGATACGGGCGATTAGCTCAGCTGGTTAGAGCGCCACGTTGACATCGTGGAGGTCGGTGGTTCGAGTCCACTATCGCCCACCATCGCTAAATTGTACCACGCTGGTCGGCGTAAACCGCGCCGCCAGCACAACACCCCCTTGGTACATCGTCTTCTTCTACTACCACTGCTGGCCATCCTCACCCTTCTGCTCGGTGTCGGCTTCGTGCCGAATGCCCAGGTTCGCGGTACCCTTGACTCTACCGCCATCGCCTGCCCGAACAAGCAGACCATCGTACTCACCGGCGACCGCGCGCCACCATACGAGTCCCTGATCGTCTACCTGCGCGCCCGCCCCGTGGGCGGCGGTATCTCGCGTCAGGACGGGACGTGGCGCATCCCCCTCCAGGTCAACGAACACCCCGGGGTCTACGATGTTGAGGTGAAGGTGCGCAGCACCCACGCCCTCGTTAAACGCTTCACCTGCTATGTCGATGAACCCCTGACGGATACCACGGCGACCCTCGCAGAACCCGGCGCGGCGGTGACGCCCTCGGTCACGAGTGCTACGCATGCGGCTACGTCCACCACCCCGTCGCCTACCCGCACCGCCACCCGCACCGCCACCCGCACCGCCACGGTCGCTCGCACGGCTGCGACCTCCGCCACGACGACGCGGATGACGACGGCCACCGCTAGCACGACCACGACGGCCAGCACGGCCACCACCACGAGCATAACAACACACACCACCACCACCGCCACCGCCACCTCAACGCCTAGCACCACCGCCCTCGCAACGACCGTCAGCGCCGTCGAGATCAAGATCAGCGACGTGATCTGCCGCGACCCGGCCTACCCCGCCGACAGCGAGTATATCGAGTTGCGCAATGATCGCTTGGCCAGCACCACCCTCACGGGCTGGCGCATCATCAATACCTCACGGAGCGGCGTCACCTACACCTTCCCCACATTCACCATCGGCGCTGGCCCCAATACCTATGTGCCTATTTACAGCGGGATCGGCACGAATATCTTCGATCCGATGGCGGGCGAGCTATGGTGGGGCCGCGCCGATCAGCTCTGGTATGTCGGCGATAAGGCCGAGTTGCACGACTCCTCGGGCACGCTGATTGACTCCTACACCGTCCTCGCTGCGAGCTGCTAATAGAACGAGGGTCTCCGTGCGCGTCTTTATCACCGGTATCACCGGGCCAGTCGGCAGCTTCCTGGCTGATCACCTGCTCACCATCCCCGGCCTTGAGATCCATGTTTTCAAGCGCTGGCGCAGCGACCCACGGCCGATTGCGCACTTGCTTGGCCGTGTCACCGTCCACGAGGGCGATATTGAGGACGCCTTCGCCGTTGATGTGGCGGTGCGATCCGCCGCCCCCGAGCGGGTCTTCCACTTGGCCGCCCAGAGCTACCCCAGCGCCTCGTGGCAGGCACCAGTTCTGACCATGCGCGTCAACGTAGAGGGTACGCTGAATCTGCTGGAGGCGCTGCGCCGTCACGCGCCCGCCGCCCGTGTCCACATTGCCGGCACGAGCGCCGAGTACGGCTTCGTGCGCCCCGACGAGGTGCCCATCCGCGAGGATCACCCGCTGCGCCCCGGCAGCCCCTATGGCGTCAGCAAGGTAGCCGTCGAGCTGACCGGCCTGCAGTACCACGATAACTTCGGCATGCACGTGTTGGTCACCCGCTCGTTCAACCACGTTGGCCCGCGCCAGGGCGACCGCTGTTCAATCCAGACCTTCTGCCGCCAAATGGCCGAGATCGAGGCCGGGTACCAGCCGCCGACCCTGCTGGTGGGCAACCTGGAGCCGCAGCGCGATTTCACCCACATGCGCGATGTCGCCCGCGCGCTCTGGCTGCTGCTGGATCGCGGTGCCCCCGGCGAGGTTTATAACCTCTGCTCGGGGCGGGCCACCCGCATCGGCGACATCGTGCAGATGGTGCTGGATCGCGGGCGTGTCCCGGTTGAGGTGCGCCAGGATCCAGCCCGCATGCGGCCCAGCGACGAGCCCATCCTCCAGGGCGATAATCATAAGCTGCGCGAAGCCACCGGCTGGGAGCCGACCATCGGCATGGAAGAGATTGTGGACGAGTTGCTGGAGTACTGGCGAAAACAGATCACCACATGACAGAGGGCGGGGATGGGTATTTTATATCTCGTTGCGACTCCAATCGGCAACCTCGAAGACATCACCATGCGTGCCCTGCGGGTGCTGCGCGAGGTGCGGCTGATCGCGGCTGAGGATACCCGCCACACGCAACGATTGCTGAGCCACTACGAGATCACCACACGCTGTATCTCGTACCACGAACACAACAAGCTATCCCGGCTCGATACCATCCTGGCGGCATTGGGCGAGGGCGATGTGGCCCTGGTCTCGGATGCGGGCACGCCGGGCGTGTCCGACCCCGGCTACGAACTGGTGTGCGCCTGCATCAGCGCCGGTTTTGTGGTCTCGCCCGTACCCGGCCCGAGCGCCCCGGTGGCCGCCTTAACCGCATCGGGCCTGCCTAGCGACCGCTTCGTATTTGTGGGCTTCCTGCCCCGGCACGGCACCGAGCGCCGCGATCTGCTTGAGGATCTGGCCGACCTGACGCTCTCGCTGGTCTGCTTTGAGGCTCCACACCGTCTGGTAGATTCCCTGGGCGATATCCTGGCGGTGCTGGGCGACCGGCAGATCGTGGTGGCGAAGGATCTGACCAAGCGCTTCGAGGATGTACGCCGGGCTACGGTGAGCGTGGCCCAGGCCCACTTCAGCGATCACGAGCCGCGTGGCGAGTACACCCTAGTGATCGCCGGGCAGCCACCCAGCGGCGAGCGCAAGCGCGACCGGCGGCGGCTGTCGGCTCCCGCTGCCCTCAGCGAACCGCCTAGCACAGACGAGATCGCCCGCCGCCTGCGCATCCTGCGCGACCAGGGCCACGGTGGGAGCGCGGCATCCCGTGCCGTCGCTCACGAACTTGGCATTCAAAAAAGCATTGTCTACGAGGTGTGGTTGTCGTTGGAGGGATGAATCAAATGCGCCGCTTGCTAAAGGCAAGCGGCGCATTTGATTCATCCCTCTAACGGCGATACGCTACTGCGTAAACGAATCCGTGACATCGTCTACCTGCAGGGTCTCGTCAACCGTACCATCGCCGCCCTTATCCAGATCCATCGACATCGGCTTGCCGTTACCGGGCCAGAGCAGATAGTCAATGTACAGCACATCGTTGGGATCCAGGGCCACCCCAGTCGCGCCGAACACCTGCTCGCCCTTATCGTCGTAGCGGGCCACCTCCAAGCTGTAGCTGCCAGCCTCCGTATTGTCAATCGTATCGATGCTCAGCGTGCCCTTCTTGGTGTCCAGCGAGAGGTTGAGCGCCTCGCCGGGGGCCATCTTCTCACCGTAGACCCCGAACTGGTAGTCGGCGGCATCCGTCTCGACGGCAACCAGCATAAAGGGCGTCTCGCCGCTCTCGGTGCGGTAGGAGAGCAGGCTACCGTCGGGCGAAACGTCGAGCGTATCAACCTGGCCTGGCTCAAGGATGATGTCGCTGATCTCCAGAGCATAGCCGGGGCCAATCATCGTTACCGTCGAGTTGGCCGGCTTGCTCAGCCGGCTGCCATCGATGCTGATGGTGAAATCAATGTTAGTCGGGATGTAGTAGACCGGCTCGGCGTTCGTGTCCCAGACATTCACCCCAAACTTGTTGGAGCTTGAGAGCGAGCCAGTGATCTCGTTGACAAACACGCCGTTCTTGAAGCCGACACTGCGGCCCTTCGTATCGGTGATCAGCAGGTCGGCATCGCCCTCCAGCCAGATCTCGTTGAACTGGGGCTGGTTGGCCTGGCGCATGAGCGCACCGCCGACGCGCGCGGAAGCCGGGACATCGCAGAACGGGCAGTTCTGCTGGCCAAGCCGTGGCCCAATCGGCGCGAGCTCCAGCGTGTTGGTCGAGGCATCGCCCTCGTAGCGGCCCTCGGACTCGGCGGGGTTGGTGGAACCCACGTAGTTCCAGGTATCGCTGGTGGTATCAACCTCAACCGCCCTGGCCTGGCCGGGGTAATTGTTGTCGTAAACCATGATCCAGTAGACGCCCTTGCCGCGATCCTCGACGGCGTAGGGCGTGATCGCGTGGCCGCCGGTGCGGTCGCGCTTGTAGATACCCACGGCGTACTGATCGCTGCCAGTAGGGCCAGCGGCGAAAGATGTCAGCAGGGTATTCACCACGCCGCTCGGGGTCTGCGCCACGATGCCCGCGCGGGCGGGCTGGGTCGCCTGGGTGGTGAACCAGTAGGCAATCTCACGCTGAAGCGGCTCGTTACCGGCGATCTGCAACTCGGGCACGCTGGCCGCCCCGAAGTTCTTGGGGTTGACCTGGCCGGTGTAGAAAAGGTTGCTCAACACGGCCATGCCCTCGCAGTGGCCGCCGTTCATCGCGCCGTTGAGCTGCTGGAGCCACTGCTCGCCGGGGGGCGTAAGGAGGCACTTCCCGTCCTGGATCGTGGCGCATGCCCGGTCGCCAAACATACGCTGAACATCGTTGGGGGTGAGGTTCGTCGCGCCCGCATCCCCGCCATAGTTCGGGAACGCGAAGCCATTGGCATCGGGGCGGAATCCGAGGTCAGAGACGTAGGTACCGCTTGTATCGGCGCTACCACCGGGGCCGGTAGCGGCGTCGCCCTTCCCCGCGATGGCGGTAGGCGCGGTCGTAGCGGCCGCCGGAGCGCCGGTAGGCGCGGTCGTAGCGGCCGCCGGAGCGCCGGTGGGCGCGGTCGTAGCGGCCGCCGGAGCGCCGGTGGGCGCGGTCGTAGCGGCCGCCGGAGCGCCGGTGGGCGCCGCAGTCGGGGCGGTGGCCGCAGGTGACCGGGCACCACCGCAGGCGGTAATTACGAGCAGCAGGGCCACGGAGACGCACAACTGGCAGCGGCGCAGAAGTTTAGACATGAGGATCTCGCTCGCTTTCTTCTACAGTATGACAATGTGAACCGTATGGGCCTAGGCCAGAAAGAGATCGCGTTTACTCCTTTCGTTAGGATCATGATCCGGCGGAACGAACGGTGCGTGGACGGGCATGAGCTTGTAGCGCCTACTCCAATCATAACGTACGATCTTCACAGTCTCTCATACGGCTCTCATATTTTAGCGATCCAAACATCCCGCCCCGCCGTTCGCGATATCCGCCATCGGAGGCCGAAACATTGTCGGGGTATATCCATGCGTCACGGGCGCGTGGGGGCGATGCTGCGGCCCTACGGGGACACGTTCGCGCCGTTCGCCCGGTTTCGCGTCATTCGCGATCCAAACGTCCCGCCCCGCCGTTCGCGATATCCGCCACCGGAGGCCGAAGCATCGCCGGGGTATATCCATGCGTCGCGGGCGCGTGGGGGCGATGCTTCGGCCCTACGGGGACACGTTCGCGCCGTTCGCGTCGTTCGCGTCATTCGCGATCCAAACGTCCCGCCCCGCCGTTCGCGATATCCGCCACCGGAGGCCGAAGCATCGCCGGGGTATATCCATGC
>CAISPW010000097.1 GCA_903887465.1 uncultured Oscillochloris sp.
AATTGCCAGCGAAGCTGGCAATTTCGAGCATATATAGAGGAAATCTATGCGTTCGAAGGAGTTTCGCCTGCTGGTGGGCGAACTGGCGCGGGCCGGGGCGGCAGTCGAGCCGCGCTGCCCCCACGCCAAGGAGTGCGGCGGCTGCGCCTTTCAGGATCGAGCCTACGAGTCTCAGGTGGCGGCGAAGGCCCAGGCCATGGGCACGCTCTTCGCCGAGGTCAACCTAGCCGAGATCGGCTATCGCGCCGATGCCTTTGCGGTGCGGCCCTCGCCCGACCCCTACGCCTACCGCACGCGCATGGATTATGTGGCCACCAAGGGCCGCTTTGGGCTGCGGGCGCGCGGCAAATTTAACCATATCGTTGACCTAACAACCTGCCACCTCATCCCGCCGATAGCCTTTGCGGCGGCCTTTGCGGTGTGGTCGCGGGCGAACGAGCTTGGCCTGCCCGACTATAACATCCGCAGCCACGTGGGCTTTCTGCGCTATGTGGTGGTGCGCCGCAGCCCCGACGATGGCCTGCTCCTGGCGGCGGTGACAGCCGCCGGCCCCTATGATTCCGAGATGGAGCAACTGGCCGAGGCGGCCCTGGCCCAGCCGGGGGTGGTCAGCTTCCACTGGCTGCTCAACGCTAGCTTGACCGACCTCTCGTTTGGGACGCCGCTGCGCCACTGGGGCGCGGACACCCTGCCGATGCGGGCCGGCGCGGCGAGCCTGGAGGTTGGGCCGAACACCTTCTTTCAAAATAATGTTCACCTGCTGGGGCCGCTGCTCGATGCGGTGCTGGCGGCGGTGAGCGGCGACGGCGGCAGGCCAGCGGTCGCCGATCTGTACGGCGGCGTAGGCACGATCGCCCTGCACCTAGCGCCGCACGTGGGCGCGGTGGCCTGTGTTGAGGCGGTGGCCGAGAGCGCCGCGTTGGCGGCCCGCAACGCGGTGGCCAATGGCGCGGCGGACGTGCGGGCGGTGAACGTGGACGTGCTGCCCTACCTGCGCGCCCAGCCCGCTGGGGCCTGCGAGGTTGCCGTGGCCGACCCGCCGCGCACCGGGCTTGGCCCCGAGGTCTGCGCCGAGCTGCTGCGGGTCGCCCCCCGGCGGATCGTCTACGTGTCGTGCAACCCGCTGACGCTGGTCGAGGATCTGCGGGCGCTGGGGGCGGGCTATGAACTGCGCGACCTGACGGGCTATGATATGTTTCCGCACACCCCGCACGTCGAGGCTCTGGCCATTTTAGAGCCGCGCTGAGGTGAAAATAGCCGATAGCCGATAGCCGTTTTCATCACGGTGGTGTGCGCCCCGCGCATGAACATCTCCTACGGAGAATACGCTGAGGGTGGCGAAGTTCCGCAGCCCCGCCGACAGGCGATTTCACGGTTGACAGTGAACAGGTGTTCTTGTATAATACGAACACACGTTTCGCCGCCTCGTTATCGAAATAGCCCGTAAAAACCAGGAGCTTCAGCCCTGGGATAGAAGGGCTTCACCCGCTTCAGCGGATTTAGCCCTCCGAAGTGGCTTCCTAATGCGGTAAAAACCTTGTAGCAGAACGAATAATCTGGTATCATGAGGCCATGACACGAACGATCCAGACCACGTACCGCTATCACCTCACCCCTACGGGTGCGCAAGAAATCGTGCGCAACCAATTTGCGGGGGCGCGGCGGTTTGTCTGGAATTGGGCCTTGCATCGCAAGAAGTCTCACTACCAGCAGACGGGTGAGACGCTTTCGTATCATGATCTTGCCGGTGAACTCACCCGACTGAAACAGCAGCCGGAAACGGCATGGCTGCGCGAGATGGATTCTCAGTCGTTGCCGCAGACGCTGCGGGATCTCGATAGCGCGTACCCGCATTTCTTTCGTCGGGTGAAGCGGGGCGAGAAGCACAAGGGCTTCCCGAAATTCAAGTCGCGCAAAACAGACACGCCACGCTTTCGCATCCCGCAACGGGTGGTGTTGCACGCCGATGCCGTGTCGGTGCCGAAGATCGGCATGATCCGTGCGGTCATCCATCGCCCGCTGGAGGGCGTCACGAAGGGCGCGACGTTCAAGCGGGAGCCGAGCGGGCATTGGTTCGTGTGTATCGTTACTGAACCGCAGGCCGCCCCGCGCACCGAGCGCCCGGTACAGACTCACGTCGGCGTGGATGTCGGGCTGAAGTCGCTGGCCGTGTTTTCGACGGGCGAGACGATTGCGAACCCGCGCTGGTATCGCACGCAGCGCCGCAAGCTGCGGCGGGCGCAACAGGCCCTCAACCGCACGGTGAAGGGCAGTCACAATCGGGGTAAGGCGCGAGTCGTGGTCGCCCGGCTGCACCAGAAGATCCGGAACCAGCGCAGCGACTTCCTGCACAAGCTGAGTACGGATCTGGTTCGTTACTTCGACCTCGTTTCAATTGAAGATCTGAGCGTGCGCGGCCTTGCGAAAACCAAGCTGGCCACGAGCGTTCTGGATGCGGGATGGGGCATGTTCCGGGCGATGCTGGAATACAAGGCCGACCGAAACGACACCCATGTGGTGGCCATCGGGCGCTTCTTTCCCTCGTCGAAGATGTGCGGCGCATGTGGATGGATACACGATCTCACCCTCGCGATACGCGCGTGGGATTGTCTCAATCCTGAATGCGGCGTGCATCACGACCGCGATCTGAACGCCGCACGAAACATTGACCATGAGGGCATGCGCCTGTGTGATCTGTGGGTCGCGGCGGGACACGCCGAGACACAAAACGCCTGTGGAGACTCGGTAAGCCCAACCGTCGTGGTTGGCACGGGTTGATGAAGCAGGAAGCCCACGAGCTTTAGCCTTGGGTATTTCACCACTACGAGATAGCCGAGCGCCCGGAGGGCCGGCGACGACACCCAATTACGAGCAGAGAAACGGTGGCGGCTCGCACGCAGCGGATGATCCGCTGCGGTCGCCGATGTATGTCGCGGCAGGATCCGTTATGCTGCAGCATAGCTACGAGGGGGTGTCGCCATGGCTATCACGGGCAAAGAGATCCAAGAGACCCGCACGATCCGCTCGCTCCCGCTACCGCGCAGTGTCGGCATGATCGCCTACCTGACCACCGGTGTATTCGCAATGCTAGCGATCTACGTTCTGGTGGGTGCGGCGGTGAACTGGGCGCAGATCCGCATCGACGATGTACGCTATGGCCGTCCGCGAACGGCCCAGATCGAGGGGTTAGTGGGACACGGTGCCGAGTCGGTGGCCCAGCCCACGCGCCTGATCAGCATGAACATCGACCGGCAGGTGGTGGTACTGGAGCTACCGGCGGGCGACCCGGCCCAGGTGCGGAGCCTGGCCGGCCCGTATCTCTTCGGCGCGAATGAGAATTTGACGCCTGTGTTATTATCTTTGCGAGATATGGATCGCGACGGGCTTAACGATCTCATTATTGATGTTCGTAATGAGCAGATCGTCTACCTGAACCGCGAGGGAACATTTCGGCTCCCCACACCGGACGAGCAGCAGCAACTCCTCCAGGAGTACGGGTCGTGAGCACCGCTGATAATCGCCGTCCTCGCCATCCACATCCGCCGCGCCGCGAGCCGCTCTTTCCTCTGGAAGCAGAGGATATTGCGCCACGGATACGGCGTGGCCCTCCCGCACCCCTTGGCGACCTTCTGGGCGACCTGAATGCGGCGATGCCAACCAAGGCCGATGGGCTGCGCCGCGAGGTCGTCCGCCCACCGCCTAGCGCCGCGCCCCAAGCCGAGGCCCGGCGTGCGCCCCCGATCAAGACTCAGTCCCGCCCCAGCGTGCGCCCTCAAACTCGCCCCCAGCCCCGCCCGATGGCGGTGGCAGGCGCGGCTGATGATCTGAGGGCCGCCCAGGTGCGCCACGCTGAATCTGAGGCCGACCTCCACCAGGCCCGCTTGCTCACTGCGCGACCGCACCTTAGCTACCGCCCATTGCGCGTGCTACCGCCGCCTAGCCTGAACCGCTGGCTGATGCTGGGCGTGGTGGCTCTGGCCAGCCTGCTGGTGCTGGCCGGTGTGCGCGGCCCAGGCGGCTCAATCCTGAGCCGCTGGGGGGGCGACCTGCTTGGCACCATTCGTGCCGAGCGCATGACTGACGCCAGCAAGCCGCAGCTCTTCGGCGCGGCCCACCTCGCCGGGGACTATACGCTGAAGGGTGCGCCCAGCCTCAGCGCCCAGCAGATCGATGCGATCCTCGCGGCCTACGGCTCACCGGCCGCCGGTACCGGCGCGGTCTGGCATGATCTTGGCGTGAAGTACGGCATCGACCCGGCCTTCGCGGTGGCCTTCTTCATCCACGAGAGCAGCGCCGGGACGAATGCGGACTGGGCTGGCATCAAGGCTGATGGGGGCACGACCCATAATGTGGGCAATATCATCTGCGCTGGCTCCGCCACATGCTACGGTCGCTTCCGCGACTATGGCTCGTGGGGCGAGGGCATCGATGACTGGTACCGCTTGATCGACACCGAGTATATCCAGGGGCGCGGTACGCTCACCGTACAGGATATTATCCCGATCTACGCGCCGTCGTTCGAGAACGATGTGCAGGCATATATCAACTCCGTCACTGACATGGTGGACGGGTGGCGCAGCAACGGGGTTCACTAAGGGGCTTCGGGATGTACGGCGGCTGGCGAGACTCTGGAGGTGTGCGCAGGCTTGTGCTGGCCCTGGCACTGGTTGGCCTGCTCTACCTTTTTTTCGCCGCCCGCAGCGGCCAGGATATCCGGCTGAGCCTGTGGGTGCCGCACGGCGGCCCCGCTCAGGTCGCGGCGATTGCCAACGCGGCCCCCGGCGGGCTGGTCGGCGAGGCCAAGGGCCGTGGCATAAGCGATGACTCCCGCCCGCAGGGCAACCCGCTCGGCGTCCGCAACACGGTGATAACGCAGGGCTACGGGGTGGGCAGCCACGCCCCCGCCGAAGTGTGGGGTGCCATCGATCTGGCGATCGACGGGGACGGCGATGGCGCGGCTGACCCCGCCGGTTCCCTCAGGCACCCGATCTACGCAACCCAGAGCGGTATGGTGGCCCTCACGCCCAATAGTTGGCCGGCCGGCAACCACATTTGGGTGGCCAACGGCCAGTACCGCAGCGGCTATTCGCACCTCGACAGCTTCGCCGTGACCGATGGGCAGCCCGTGCGCCCCGGCGACTTGCTCGGCTACGTCGGCTCCACCGGCCAGTCGTCCGGCCCACATCTCGACTATCAGGTCTGGGCGATGCAAGATGGGCAGTGGGTGAACCTGGATCCGCTTGGCTTCGGGGCGCTTGATCCGGGGATCTAGCCCTTAAACCGCAATACGCAAAGCGAGGGCTGCGGCGAATCCGCAGCCCTCGCTTTGCTTTTCTAGGATCGAGCGGCGCGCCAGGCATCGGCGGCGTAGGGGCCGTGCGGGTCGAGGGACTCGCTGGCGAAGAAGTGGGTGCGGGCGGTTTCGCGGTCACCACACAGGCAGAGGATCTCACCGATCTGGTAGTGGAGGCTGGCCCGCTGGGGTGCCTTGTTCATCGGCAGTAACTCCTCGGCCCGCGCGATGGTGTACAGGGCATCGGCGGAGCGGCCCTGGCGGAGCAGGATGCGGGCCAGCGCGCAGCGCAGCACCGCCTCATCGGTGGGCGCGGTCGGCTGGTCAAGCCCAGCCCGTAGGTGCCGCTCGATGATCTCGGGGGCGGCGTCGAGCAGATCCTCGGCGATGGCCTGGTGCAGGTGGGCCGGGGCGCAGGCCGGGTCGAGGCGCAGGGCGGCGGTGGCCTCGGCCAGACCCTCGACGGGGCGGCCATCCTCCAGCAGTGCCGCGCTCAGGGCGGCGCGCAACTCGGCCTGGATCGGGTAGTAGCGTACCGCCCGATCCAGCGCAATCACCGCTGCGGCGGGCTTGCCACGGACGAGATACACCGTGCCCAGGAGGGCGTGGGCGTCCGCCGAGAGCGGGTAGAGCCTGACGGCCATGTGCGCCAGCGACTCGGCCCAGCTGTAGCGCAGCGACTCGACCGAGCGGCGGGCGCTGTACAGCAGGGACATCCTGGCCGCGAACCAAAATACCAGCACCGACCCTGCGGCGATCAGGGTCGGCGCTGGCCCGATGGCGGCGTGCAAGCAGAGCAGGGTGAGCAGCAGCACGGCCTCTGGCACCAGGAGCAACTGCCGCCCGAGCCAAGTCAGTTGGGCGGTCGGCAACCCGAGGTGGGGCGCTGTCGTGGGTTGGGACTGGCTCGCCATTAGATATCTCCTTAAACACTAGTGCATAGTGCCAACGCTCCGCTTGCGCTACTACCTCCCATTGTAGGCTGCCCCTGTGACATCTACTGTAACAAATGTTCGGATTTTGGTTCAGAATCGGTAAAAAACCGAGGTAGTTTATGTGTATGGGCCGCAACATTTGATCTTGGGCTGCCGTCGAATGGACAGTAGCGGTGAGGGTATGTCTATCGCCGCCCGTCGTCTTCGACGGAAGACGTAAGATCTAAGGAGTGGAGCGATGCAACCACGACTCACCCGCAGCCCCACCGAGTCGATGATCGCCGGCGTTTGTGGCGGGTTGGCTGAGTACTTCAACATTGACCCGGTGATCGTACGTCTGATCTTTGTGCTGGTCACGCTGACAAGCGGCCTCGGTCTGCCGGTCTACGTGGTACTCTGGATCGTTATGCCCAAGGCGAGTGCATCGGTCGGCCAGCAAAGCTTTCAGCAGAATGTCCAGCAGTTTGGCCAGGAGGCATCGCGCTTCGGGCAGGAGTTTGGCCAGGAGGCCGCTCGCCTCGGGCGCGAGGTACTACGCCAGGGCCAGAGCCAGGGCGGCCAGGGCCAGCCGCGTAGCGGTGCCCCTGGCGTCGCCACGCAGACCCCGCCGCCGCCAACTGAGTATCGGTTTGACCCGATCACCGGCCAGCCGATTAGCGCAGACCGCTCCTCCACCGGCCAGACGGTGAACCTGAACGTGTCGCCGACGAGCCTGCCCGCCACCTACAGCATGCCGCATGCTCAGCCGAAGCACGCCCGCAACTGGGGCACGCTGGGTGCCATTCTGATCGGCATCGGCGGGCTGATCCTCCTGGAGCAGATTGGCATCGATATGTCGCTGGTCTTCCCGGTCCTGCTGATGGTCGCCGGGGTCTTCCTGCTGCGCCGGAAACGGTAGGCGGATGGGCCCCATTAGGTACGGGCGCAGTAGCACGACGCTGCTGCGCCCTGCTGATCGTCAGCAGCCCAATCAGCACCCGCAGCCTGTTGGGCGGCCCACCCCCGAGATGCCCCGCCAGAATCATCCCGTCACCTGTCTGACCCCGCTCACGACGTGATCGAGCAGCTTCGTGGTGGCGTAGACGGCGTCGATATGCGGGGTGGGCACACCGACGAGGCGGCCGAGCTCGGCCACCGCGCCGACGAGTGCGTCCACCTCGGTGGGGCGGGCGGCCTCCACGTCCTGGAGCATCGAGGTCTTATGTGCGCCGATCCCCTCAGCCATCTTGAGTCGGCGCTCGATGCTGAGCGGAAAGCGGATGTCGAGCGCCTCGGCGACCTGCTGGGCCTCGGCCATCATGGCGACGAGCAGAGCGCGGGCGGGCGGGTCGGCGAGGATCACGTCCATAGTTGCGCGGGTGAGGGCGCTGATTGGGTTGACGGAGAGGTTGCCCCAGAGCTTAATCCAGATCTCGCTGCGGATATCGGGGCGGGCGGGAGCCTTGAGTCCGGCAGCAGTGAAGCATTGCGCAAGGGCGAGGAGGCGCTGGCTCTGGCTACCGTCGGGCTCGCCGAGGGTGAAGCGGTTGCCCTCGATGTGGCGGATCACGCCGGGGCGGGCGATGGCGGCGGCCGGATAGATCACGCAGCCGAGCACGCGCTCGATCTCGACCTGGGCGGCGATCTGGCCGCCGGGGTCCACCGCCTCGATCCGGCGGCCCTCGTGCGCGCCGCCGTGGCGGTAGAAGTACCACCAGGGGATGCCGTTCTGGGCGTAGACGACCGTTGTGTCGGGGCCATAGAGGGCGCGCATTGGCCCCGCCAGGGCGGGCAGGGCGTGCGCCTTCACGGCGACGATCACCACATCGTGGGGGCCGACGGCGGCCATGTCGGCGCTGGCTAGGGCCGGGCGAGCGACCTCGCGAACCCCATCGGCATACTCCACGGCCAGGCCATCGCGCATGATGGCCTCCAGGTGGGCACCACGGGCGATGAGCGTAACCTCGACGCCCGACAGGGCCAGCCGTGCCCCTAGGTAGCCGCCGATGGCCCCGGCACCAACGATTGCGATACGCATGCGATAATCTCACTTCTCAACTTTAGGCTTGTTTCAGAATGGGTACATTTAGCATGATCGTCCTGCGACGAGGCGTTCCTATCGCCTCATCGCACTACCGCAAAAGTCACGCTGCCAGCCCAAGCGCCCGGCCCGTAAACGGGCGGGCGAGGTCTACGACGGCCGCTTCAGCG
>CAISPW010000098.1 GCA_903887465.1 uncultured Oscillochloris sp.
GCCGAGCCCTTCCCCGTGCGGCGCATGGCCGACGACACCGTCTCGGCGATTGATCATTTCTTCACCAAACTGCTCGGCCTGGCCGAGACCATGGCCACCGAGTCCGGGCGCGCCGAGGCATCGCGGCGCACCGTATTTATGCGCGACTTCCTGCGCCAGCTCGGCCACGAGATTGGCGTGGAGCTGCCTGCCTAATTCCTGGCGAGGTCTGTCGGGGATGGCGAAGCCACTCCCGACAGACCTCGTTGCAACCGCCCCGCGCCTCTTCCCCACATGGTTGCGCCGCCTCCCCAACGTCCTTATAATGATGTAAAGCGTAAAAAGGCGGTAAATACTATGCCAATGTACGAAGTGGCGACAGCGCATCCGCCCGACCTGATCGCGGTGCTACGCGAGACGTGGCCCGGCATTTCGGGGATACTCGCGGATCTCGATCTTCAGGCGACCACTGAGGTGCGCGTGAGCCAACTGCGCCATATTGCATCGCTCTGGTACGAGCAGGGCGGCGCGGCCGAGGTACTCGCTGAAGTTGGCATTACCCTCGCCTCCCGGCTGCACATGCCCCAGGGTCTCGTAGTCAGCGAGCTGATGCTCGCCTACGGGGCCGCCCAGGAGGAGCAGCGCACCCGCGAGTGGGAGGCCCGCCTGCTCGCCCGCGCCTCGGAACTCGACGGGCTACACCGCATCATCTCCGCCGCAAACTCGACCCTCGACCTCGATACGTCGCTCCAGACCGTGGTTGAGACGGTTGCGCAGGTGGTGGGCGTGCAGGCGTGTTCGGTGTACCTCTACGACAAGCACCGCGACGAGTTGGTGCTGCGGGCGGTGCGCGGGCTGAACTACGCCGCCGTCGGCCAGGTAGTGACGAAGCTCGGCAGCGGGGTGACGGGCTGGGCCGCCCAGCTCGGCCACCCGGTATCGGTGCGCGATGTCTGGCAGGAGACGCGCTTTAATCTGGAGCCGCAGCTCGGTGAAGAACCCTTCCACTCCATCCTGGCGGTGCCGATTGTACTCTTCAGCGCCGAGCGCTTCCAGTTCAGCGCCGACAAGCTCCAGGGCGTGATCAGCGTGCAGACGATCGGCCCGCGCGACTTCTCCCAGGAGGAAATCAGCTTTGTTGAGGTAGCCGCCGGCGAGCTGGCCTTCTTCATCGCCAACGCCCAGCTCTACCAGCAGACCGACGAGCGCCTGCACCAGAAACTGCGCGAACTGACCACGCTCCAGCAAGTGAGCAAAAGCATCGCCGAGCAGATCGGCCTGCGCGACGTACTTAACCTAATCACAGAGAAGGCCGTCGAGTTGGCCCAGGCCGACCGGGCCTCGATCTTCCAGATGGGCGAGGACGGCACCCTCCTGTTGGTGGCCAGCCACGGCGGCGAGGGCGATGGCGTGCGCGACTTTATTATTCAGACCGTGCGCGACAGCCGGCCGCTCGCGGTGATGAACGCCTACCAGGACGCGCGCTTCCCTGAACTGGCCCAGGTGGCCGCCCGCGAGAACTTCCACTCGCTCTTCTGCATGCCCCTGCGCGCCCGCGAGCGCACCATCGGCGGGATCTGCCTGTATAAGTTTGAGCCGCACCTGTTCGACTACGAACAGGTGCGCCTGCTCAGTACCTTCGCCGACGAGGCCGCCATCGCCATCGAGAATGCCCGGCTCTACGACGAGAGCCAGCGCGCCCTGATGATCAAGTCGGCCCTGCTCCAGGAGATGCACCACCGCGTGCGTAATAACCTGCAGACGATCTCGGCCCTGCTCGCCATGCAGCTACGCCGGATCGAACCGCAGAGCCAGGGTGCCAAGGCTCTGCGCGAAAGCGCCGCGCGCATCCAGTCGATTGCCGCCATCCATAACTTGCTCTCCCGCGAGGATGTTGGCGTCACCACCGTCAGCGCCGTGACCCGCCAGGTAGTCGAGAGCGCCCAGACCACCCTGGTGACCAACGACAACCCGGTGCGCTTCGCGATCACCGGCGACCCGGTGCGGGTCGGCTCACGCGATGCGACCGTGCTGGCCCTCGTGATCAACGAGCTGATCAGCAACGCCCTCACCCACGGCATGGCCGCCGAGGGCGGGCGCGTGGAGATCGCCTCCTCGCTCTGCAATGGCATCGTCACCGTCGATGTCTGTGACGATGGCCCAATGCACCCGCCCCCGCCCACCAGCCACAGCAGCGGGCTTGGCCTCCAGATCATCGAGACTCTGGTACACGAGGATCTTGGCGGCAACTTTCAGCTCCTGCGCGAGGATCGCAGCGAATGGATGTGCGCCCGTGTGCGCTTTCCCCAGCGTATGATCAGTGAGGAATAGGGAGGAATCCTCGCCACCTGATATGTTTAGAGCATCCACGCGCGATGCTTCGCGCGTATGGGTGCGCCCCCATGGATCAGGGCGGTTGCAACGTCGCCTCCAGCGGGGGTTTGGGGGTGGCAAAGCCACCCCCGAACGATCTTTTTTGGTTGGTTTTTGGCGGCTTCGCTGCCAAAAACCAACCAAAAGCGCGGTCTGGGGCGCAGCCCCAGCGACGTTGCATCAGCCCTGCCCCATGGACCGTATTGCCATGCGATAAGACAAAAGTGTGGGTAACGCCCTTACATTTCTGATGGAGGTTTCGTGGATATAAGCATCTGGGCCTGGGTGGGATTCCACGCCGTGGTCTTTGTCCTGCTCGCCCTCGATCTGGGAGTCTTCCACCGCAGCGCCCACGAGGTGCAGGTGAAGGAGGCGGCGATCTGGACGGTGGTGTGGATCACGCTCTCGCTCGGCTTCAACCTGGGGCTGTACGCCTGGCTTGGCCCGCAGGCCGGGCTCAGCTTCCTCACCGGCTATCTGATCGAGTACTCGCTCAGCATCGATAATATCTTCATCTTCGTGCTGCTCTTCTCGTTCTTCCGTGTTCCCCCCGCCTACCAGCACCGCGTGCTCTTCTGGGGCATCCTGGGCGCCCTGATCATGCGTGGCAGCATGATCTTGCTCGGTGCCGCCCTGCTTACGCAGTTCGAGTGGATCATCTATATCTTCGGGGCCTTTCTGGTCTACACCGGCCTGCGCATGTTCTTCAGCCGGGATGCGGAGGAAGATATCCATCCCGAGGGCAACCTTCTGGTGCGGGTGGTGCGCCGTTTCCTGCCGATCACCAAAGAGATGCGCGGCCCGCACTTCTTTGTGCGCGAGCAAGGCAAGCTCATGGCCACGCCGCTGCTGCTGGTGCTGCTGATCGTCGAGAGCACCGACCTGATCTTCGCGGTCGATTCGATCCCGGCGATCTTCGGGATCACCCGCGACCCCTTCATCGTCTACACATCGAATGTCTGCGCCATCCTCGGCTTGCGCTCGCTCTACTTCCTGCTGGCTGGGGTGATGGATAAGTTCCACTACCTCAAGACTGGCCTCGCCGTCATCCTCACCTTCGTCGGCATGAAGATGCTCTGGCCCGAGATCACCTACCTCGTCCTCCACAAGCGCTACGACATTCCCAACGCGCTCTCCCTCGGCGTGATCGTCGCCACCCTGGCGGTTGCCGTCATCGCCTCGTTCATCCGCGCCCGCCGGATCGAGGCCGAGCCGCCGGTTGAGGTGTCACGCTAGGGGAACGGCAACCGGCAACGCCTCCGCCGCTCATACGATAGGATCGAACCATGCGCGAGATCAACGCCACCGCCGCTGCCCTCAGTGCCGGGCCAACGGCCATACCCGGCCAGATCTGGGAAGGCCCGATCGACAGGATCGCCTTCGACACTGCGGGCGTCCGCATGCAGCTGGCAGACCTGGAGTATCCATGCTTCATCGTGCGCGCCGAGGGGCGGGTCGGGCTGACGGCGGCGGGCCGACCGGCCTACGGACATGCCTCGGGCGGCGTGGAGTTGCTTGGTGTGCTGCCGCCGCTGCCCCTTGAGCGGCTTGGCGACCCGGCCTTCCGCGCGGCCCACGGGGTGCGCTACGCCTACGCCGCCGGGGCGATGGCCAACGGCATCTCCTCGGTCGAACTCGTCACCGCCCTCGGCCAGGCGGGCATGCTCGCCTCGTTCGGTGCCGCTGGCCTGGTGCCCGCCCGCGTCGAGGATGCCATCCGCCGCATCCAGGCCGCTCTGCCCGCCGGGCCGTACGCCTTCAACCTCATCCATAGCCCCAGCGAGGAGGCTCTGGAGCGCCGCGCCGTCGAACTCTACCTGCGCCACGCCGTGCGTACCGTCGAGGCGTCGGCCTTTCTGCGCCTGACCCCACACATCGTCCACTACCGCGCCGCCGGTCTGGGCCTCGACCCCGCCGGTGCGATCACGGTCGGCAACCGGGTGATCGCCAAAATCTCGCGCCGTGAGGTGGCCGAGCCGTTTATGCGCCCGGCCCCCGACGCCCTGCTCGCGCCGCTGGTGGAGGCCGGTATGATCACGCCGCTCCAGGCTCGGCTGGCCGCCCACGTACCCATGGCCGATGACATCACCGCCGAAGCCGACTCGGGCGGCCACACCGATAACCGGCCGCTGGTCTGCCTGCTGCCCTCTATCCTGGCTCTGCGCGACGAGATCCAGGCCCAGCAGGGCTATCCCCAGGTCGTGCGGATTGGCGCAGGCGGCGGGATCGGCACGCCCGCCGCAGCCCTGGCCGCCTTTATGATGGGTGCCGCCTACGTGGTTACCGGATCGGTCAACCAAGCCTGTGTCGAGTCGGGAGCCTCGCCCCACGCCCGTCGGCTCCTGGCCGAGGCCGGCATGGCCGACGTGACCATGGCTCCGGCGGCCGACATGTTCGAACTGGGCGTGAAGGTGCAACTGCTCAGGCGCGGCAGCTTCTTCCCTATGCGCGCCCAGAAACTCTACGACCTCTACCAGAAGTACGCCTCGCTGGAGGAGATCCCGCCCGCCGAGCGCGAGCAGCTTGAGCGCCAGATCTTCCGCACATCGATTCAGGCAATCTGGCAGGAGACCGAGGCGTTCTTCGCTGAGCGCGACCCCGACCAGATCCGGCGGGCGGCGGATAACCCCAAGCGCAAAATGGCCCTGGTCTTTCGCTGGTACCTCGGCCTGTCATCACGCTGGACGACCAGCGGTGAACCCGGTCGCGAGATGGACTACCAGATCTGGTGCGGGCCAGCCATGGGTGCCTTTAACGACTGGGTGCGCGGCTCGTACCTGGAGGTCCCCGAGTCTCGCCGCGCCGCCGACGTGGCCCACCAGTTGCTCACCGGTGCCGCCTACCTCTACCGGGTTCAGCAGCTGCGGACCTATGGCGTAAGCCTCCCCGCCGATCTGGGCAGCTACCGACCGGGGTGAGCATGCTTTGCCTCCTCGCCTCCTCGCCTCAGCACCCCGGTACGAACTTCCAAAAAGCTGAACTCGAAGGTAGACGATCTCAGTGGGCTGGCCGATGCACCAACGGACTGGCACACCGCGCCCGGCGGTGCGGGCACCGCCGGGTGGTGTGCTGGGAAGATGGCGTATAATCCCCCGGCTGCCTCTACCTGGAGATCACAACTTTGGATCTGACCCTCACGACGACGTGGATGATCGAGCTTGAGGGCGACAGCCCGGTGGCCCGCTTCGCCGCCGAGGAGCTGCGCCGCACGCTCCAGCGCATCGGCGCGCCCGCTCTGCCGGTGGTCGCCCGCGCCGCTGGCCCGCGCATCGCCCTGCGCCACGGCCCCGGCGGCGATGGATTCTTGCGCGCCCCCGACCGGGACGGGCTGCTGCTGCGCGGCGACGGCCCGCGCGGCCTGCTCTACGCCGTCTATGATCTGCTGGAGGCGCTGGGCTGCCGCTGGGTGGCCCCCGGCCCCGACGGCGAGCGCCTGCCGCGCCACACGCGGGTGACGCTCCCCGCCGTCGGTCTGGCCGACCGCCCTGCCTTCGCCGGGCGCGGCCTGATCATCGGCCACGACTACTTCTTGGCCGAGGCGGAGTCCTGGGTCGAGTGGGCCGCCCGCAGCCGCCTCAGTACGATCTTCATCCATACGATTGGACGCGGGCCGGCGCTGGGTGCCTGCCGCCTGAGCAGTTGGCGATCCCGCCGCCGCGCCCTCCTGCCGCGCATCGCCGAGCGCGGCCTGGATCTGGAGCTGGGCGGTCACCATCTGAGCGACCTCGTGCCGCGCCGGCTCTTCCGCGATCACCCCGAGCTGTTTCGCTTCGATGGCACCCGCCACACCCCCGACTGTAACTTCTGCCCGAGCTACCCCGCAACCCAGGCGACCCTGCGGGCCAACGGCGCGGCCTTCTTCCGGGCCTACCCCGAGGCCCAGGTCTACCATCTCTGGCCCGACGACCTGCTTGGTGGCGGCTGGTGCGCCTGCCCGCGCTGCGCGGGTCTCTCGGCGGCAGACCAGGCGCTCCTCGCGGCCAACACCTTGGCCGAGGCTCTGGCCGAACTGCGCCCTAACGCCCGCGTGAGCTACTTGGCTTACCACGATACCGAGGCCGCCCCGCACGCCCTCGCGCCACACCCCCAGGTCGAGCTATGTTTCGCCCCGCGCCCGCGATCCTACGCCCGCGCCATTGGCGACCCGGACAGCCCGATCAACGCGGTCTACGCCACACGCCTGACAGAGAATATCGCTCTGTTTGCGCATAAGGGAGAGACCCGCGAGGGGCATGTTCGCGTGAACGCTCCCGCTGTCTTCGAGTACTACCTGGACGGAATCCTGTTCAAATCATCGATCCCGCCGCTGCCTGACGTGATCGCCGCCGACATGGCTCAGTACCGTGACGCGGGGGTGCGCAGCGTTCACGCCCTGATGACCGGGGATCGACCGTGGGCCTACGCGCCGCTGAATGCCTACCTTTTCGCCCGGCTGGCCTGGGCACCCGCGCAGCGCCCGCAGGATTTGCTGGACAGCTACGCCGCCGCCCGCGCCCCGCGCGCCCCCGAGGCGCTGGCCCAGGCGTACCGGACACTGGAGGCGGCATGGCACCCGGCCCTCGACCGTGGCCCCGCCGAGGTTGCGCAGCGCCGCGCCCTCCCCAACCGCCGCGATGTGGTGGCCGCGCCGCCGCTGGATGTACTCGATTACATGGCCGCGCCGCGCCCCCACAGCGAGCGCCGCCTTGAGCATCTGCGCGCCGCTGAGGATCAGATCGCCAGCGGGAAGGCGGCCTGGGAGGAGGTGATGCTCACGGCCTTCGCTGATCAGCCCTCCCTGGCGGCCGAGCGCGCCGAGTGGGAATTGGCCGCCGCCCTGCTATATTTTCTGGCCCTGCGCCAGCAGTTGTATGTGCTGGCAGACCGCGAGGCACCCCGTCCCGTCCTGTACGACGCCTTAGGTGCGGCGCAGATCGCCCTCGACGCGCTCACCGTCTGGGCCAGGGCCAACCTGTCGCCGCGCGCCTGCGCCGGCCACCTGCTGCTGCGCGGGATCTTCCAGCTTCAGCTCGACCACCTCGCCGACCGTTGGCTGGCCTGGCCCTGGCAGCGGGCCGCCCTGCGCGCCCGCCGCGCCGCCGATGCCCGCGTACTCCTGGCCGACCCGCGCCTGGCCTGGGAGTTGCTGCACCCGAGGCGCTAACACAGGGCTGGTGCAACGTCGCCTCTGGCGGAGGTTTGGGAGTGGATTCGCCACCCCCGAACGATCTTTTTTGGTGGATGTTTGGCGGCGAAGCCGCCAAACATCCACAAAAAGCGCGGTCTGGGGCGCAACCCCAGCGACTTTGCATCAGCCCTGGGCCTGAACC
>CAISPW010000099.1 GCA_903887465.1 uncultured Oscillochloris sp.
CGCCAAAAACCAACAAAAAAAGATCGTTCGGGGGTGGCTTTGCCACCCCCAAACCCCCGCCGGAGGCGACTTTGCTCATGCCCTGACGCCTTAGACGAAAGAATACCCCTCGCCTGACACCTCACCCAGCTCATGCCGCATCAGCCGGGCCAGGTTCTGCTGGGCGCGGTGCTGAAGCGACTTGATCGAACCCTGGCTGCGCCCCATCTGCCGCGCCGTCTCCTGGATCGACAGATCGTAGCTATAACGCAGCCGCAGCACCTGCACCTGGTTCGGGCTGAGCTGACACATCGCCCGCAGCAGGGCCGTCCGCTCGGCATTCAGCTCCAGGGCATCGTGCTGATCCTCGCCTTCCTCAACCCACGCATCCAGCGGGATCGTATGCGTCCGCTCGTGTCGGCGCAGCGTATCGATCGTACGGTCGTGGGCGATCCGATAGAGCCAGGCCGAGATCGACCAACCCCGATCCTCATAGCGTGCGATCCCCTCCAGCATACGCAGGAAAACATCAGACTGGAGATCGCGAGCGAGTTCCGCATCCCCCACCCGGTAGTAGATGTAGCGATAGATTTTGGGCGCGTAGATCTCGTAGATCGTGCTGAGTGCCTGCGGATCGGACTGCCGGGCGCGGTGGATGAGGTCGGGGTTGAGGGTTGGCGAGTTCAATGCTACTTTCTCCTATCTCGATGTTCCGCTTCAACGTATGCGCAGTATAGTCCGCCGCCCCCGCCACGGGCGTCGCCGCTGTGTCGATGATCTGGCGCTAATCCGTTAGCGTCTGCGAATATGCTACAATGCAGCCTAGGGCGGCTTGCCCTGCGCGGCATATCCGAGTAAGGAGCCTCCGGGTGCGCAATATCTTCTCGACGCCGAGCGAAGATGCCTTCGTAGGCGGCACGGACGACAATATTGAACTGCTCAAGGCATGGGCTGGCTCGACCCTCGCCTTCGCGGTTGTGCAGACAGGCAGCAGCCATCTGCTGACTCTGGCGTTTGCTGAGAACCTAATCATCTCAGCCGTCGTCTGCGGCATGGCCTTCGTCCTCCACGAACTGGCCCACCGGGTAGTGGCCCGCAGCTACGGTGCCGAGGCCCACTTTATCGCCAACAACCAATGGCTGCTCTTCTCGGTCGTCCTAGCCTTCGCCGGCATGTTCATCGCCGCCCCCGGCGCCGTCTGGCACCGTGGCGCCCTAACCCCGCGTCAGGGCGGCCTGATCGCCCTGGCCGGCCCAGTGACAAACCTCGCCCTCGCGCTAATCTTCCTGCTTACCCTCTGTGCAGCAATGCTCTTTGGCCTGCCGCTGCCGAGCATGCTGCTGATCACGCTTTTCATCGGGTTCAAGTTTAACGCCTGGCTCGGCCTGTTCAATATGATCCCCGCAGGCCCCTTTGACGGGGCCAAGGTACTCGCCTGGAACTGGCGGGTCTTCGCGGTCACGGTGTCCGTCGGCATCGGCCTAGCCTTCATCCTGAGCGATAGTGTCGTATTTTCGCTGCTTCGCACCCTCGCGGGGCTGTTCTAGCGTAGGGATGCGCGCCGTTCGCGCCGTTCGCGCCGTTCGCGCCGTTCGCGTTCGCGTTATCCGCGCCCTTTCGCGCCGTTCGCGATCCAAAGCGTCTCGCGTTCGCGTTATCCGCGCCCTTTCGCGCCGTTCGCGATCCAAAGCGTCTCGCGTTCGCGTCATCCGCGCCCGTTCGCGCCGTTCGCGATCCAAAGCGTCTCGCGTTCGCGTTATCCGCGCCCGTTCGCGCCGTTCGCGATCCAAAGCGCCGTTCGCGTTCGCGTTATCCGCGCCCTTTCGCGCCGTTCGCGCCGTTCGCGCCGTTCGCGTTCGCGTTATCCGCGCCCGTTCGCGCCGTTCGCGATCCAAAGCGTCTCGCGTCTCGCGTCTCGCGTCTCGCGTCTCGCGTCTCGCGTCTCGCCCCTTCGCATCGTTCGCGATCCAAGCCGCCATTCGTGTCGTTCGTAATCCAAATAGCTGTGGAGACAAGTTATGCGCACTCCGATCATCGCTGGGAACTGGAAGATGTACAAGACCGTGGCCGAGGGACGTGAGCTCGTGCGGGGTCTGCTGGCTGGCCTGGGTGCCATCGCCGACCGCGAGGTAGTGGTCTGCCCGCCCTACACCGCCCTCTACCCCCTCGGCGAGTTGCTCGCCGGCACGCCGATCTCCCTTGGCGCCCAGGAGCTTTTCTACGAGGCCCAGGGAGCCTTCACCGGTGCCATCGCCCCCCAGATGCTGCGCGACGTCGGCTGCGCCTACGTGATCATCGGCCACAGCGAGCGCCGCCAGTTCTTCGGCGATACCGACACCACAGTGAACCGTAAGCTGTTCGCCGCCCTCGCCAGCGACCTGCGCCCGATCATGTGCGTCGGCGAGAGCAAGCCCCAGCGCGACTCGGGCCAGGCTGAGGTGATCGTCACCGCCCAGGTGCGCGCTGGCCTCGCCGGTGTCTCCGTCGCGCAGATCGCCAACCTGGTGCTGGCCTACGAGCCGATCTGGGCCATCGGCACCGGCGACACCGCTACCGCCGCCGACGCCCAGGCCATGCACGCCGCCATCCGCGCGACCCTCACCGAACTCTACGGCGATGCAACCGCCCAGACCGTCCGCATCCAGTACGGCGGCAGCGTCAAGCCCGATAACGTCGATGAACTGATGTCCCAGCCCGATATCGACGGTGCCCTAGTCGGCGGCGCGGCCCTGAAGGCCGACAGCTTCCTGCGGATTATCCACTTCCAGTAGATCTTCGACATGATCATATCGTGCGTTGAAATCGTCGGCTACGCCGGCGATTTTAACGCACGATATGAGAGCTTTAATGATAGAACTTCTGATCATCGTCGTACTCTCGCTCGCCAACGGCATCTTCGCCGCAACCGAGATCGCGATGGTCTCGGCCCGCCGAGGTCGCCTGGAGCAGCGGGCCGAGGATGGCAGCGCCGGGGCGGAACTCGCCCTGAAGCTTCAGGACGACCCAAACCGCTTCCTGTCCGCCGTCCAGGTCGGCATCACCCTGATCAGCACCCTCAGCGGTGTCTTCGCTGGGGCCACCCTGGCCGACCGGCTCGCGCCCGCGCTCGCGCCCCTGCCCTACGTTGGCGTCTACGCCATCCCCCTGGCCCAGGCCCTCGTCGTCATCCTCGTCTCGTACCTATCCCTGGTGCTCGGCGAGTTGATGCCCAAGCGCCTGGCCCTCCAGCGCGCCGATGCCGTGGCCGCCTTCATGGCCCCGCCGATGAGCTTCCTGGCCTGGGTCAGCACCCCCGTGATCAGCGTGCTGACCGGCTCCACCGACCTGCTGCTACGCCTGCTGGGCCGCGCCAACATCACCGAGGAGCGCGTCACCGAGGAAGATATCCGCGCCCTGGTGCGCGAGGGCACCGAGGGCGGCGCCGTCGAGCTCCAGGAGCAGCAGTTCATCGAGAGCATCTTTAAGTTCAGCGACCGCGCCGTGCGCCATATTATGACCCCACGCCACGATGTGGAGATGCTTGACGCCGACGCCACGCTCGGCGAGGTGATCGATGCGCTCCTGTCCAGCGGCTACTCGCGCTTCCCGATCTACGATGGCTCGCCCGACGAGATCATCGGCACCGTCCACGTGCGCGACCTGCTGCTGCTCTACCGTCGCCAGGGCCAGGGTGCCAAGGTGCGCGAGGCCGTGTCGCCGCCGATTTACGTGCCCGAGAACAGCCGGGCCAGCGCCCTGCTCGCCACCTTCCGCAAGGGGCGTCGGCATATGGCCCTGGTGGTCAGCGAGTTGGGCGGGATCGAGGGCGTCGTCACCCTGGAAGATGTACTTGAAGAGATCGTCGGCGAGATCGGCGATGAGTTCGATGAGATCGAGACGCCCGCCGTGGTCGTCCGCGAGGACGGGTCGATGCTCGTCGAGGGTTCCCTGAATGTGGACGAGGTCAAGCGCCTGCTTGACGAGGACGAACTGCCCGACGAGGCGACCTACCGCTTCGACACGCTGGCCGGTTTCGTGATCAGCATCCTTGGCCAGATCCCCACCACCGGCACGGTGGTTTCCTGGGGCGGCTGGCGCTTCGAGGTGGTTGATATGGATGGCCTGCGCGTCGACAAGGTGTTGATCTCACGCGAGTAGCGATGTCCGCGATCTTCGTCGGCCTAGCCGAGGCATTTACGCCCACGGCAGGCGCGACCTGAGGCCGTTGCAGGGCGATTGCAACGTCGCTGGGGCTGCGCCCCAGACCGCGCTTTTTTGGGGATGTTTGGCGGCGAAACCGCCAAACATCCCCCAAAAAAAGATCTCTTGGGGGTGACGAAGCCATCCCTAAACCCCCGCCAGAGGCGACGTTGCAGCAGCCCTGCCTGATGGCCCCCCCTGTGCTATACTGAAATCGGCCCGCTTGCACTATCTGGCGTGAGGTCGCCGTTTTGTCTGCAACCGTACGAGGAGATCTTACTATGGCCGGTGAAGTGACCCTGCGGGCAACCCTGGCCCGCCCGTATCTCGCAGCCACGACGACGCCTCAGGTTGCCTATGCGCTGATCGAGGTGCAGCCGGCGGCGGTGATGGCGCAGGTTCGCACGCCGGTCAACGTCAGCTTTGTGCTCGACCGCAGCGGATCGATGAAGGGCGAGAAGATCGAGCGCCTGCGCCAGGCCATCGGCGTGGCCATCAATATGCTCGATACCCAGGATATCGCCTCGGTGGTGATCTTTGACCACCGCACCGAGTTGCTCGTCCCCGCCGCCGCCGTCACCGACCGGCGCGGCATCCTGGATCGTATCTCGCGCATCCGCGACGCCGGCGGCACGAAGATCGCCCCGGCGCTGGAGAAGGGTCTGCGCGAGATCGAGAAGGATCGCAGCGGAGCTATCCGCCGCCTCGTCCTGCTCACCGACGGGCAGACCGAGAACGAGGACGAGTGCCTGCGCCGTGCGGATGACGCCGGCAAGCTCGGCATCCCTATCACCGCCCTCGGCATCGGCAAGGACTGGAACGAGGATCTGCTGATCGATATGGCCAATCGCTCCAGCGGCACGGCTGACTATGTCGCCCGCCCTGACGCGATCGCCGGGTACTTCCAGAACACGGTGCAGCAGGCCCAGAACAGCGCCATCCAGAATAGCGCCCTCAGCCTGCGCCTCGTCCAGGGCGTCACGCCCCGCGCCGTCTGGCAAGTTACCCCGTTGATCAACAACCTGGGCTACAAGCCGATCTCCGACCGCGATCTGAGCGTGGCCCTCGGCGAACTGGAGACCGGCCAGGGCCGCACGCTGCTGGTCGAGTTCCTGGTCGACCCGCGCCCGATCGGCACCTACCGCGTCGGCCAGGTCGAGGTGAGCTACGATATCCCGGCCCTCAGCCTCGCTGGCCAGAAGGCCCGCATCGACGTAATGCTCACCTTCACCGCTGACCCCGCCCAACTCAGCCAGGTCAACCCCGGTGTGATGAACATTGTCGAGAAGGTCTCCGCCTTCAAGCTGCAGACCCGCGCCCTCCAGGATCTCCAGTCCGGCGATGTGACTGGGGCCACCCAGAAGCTCAAGAGCGCCGTCACCCGCCTGCTCAGCCAGGGTGAGCTGGAGCTGGCCAACACCATGCAGCAGGAGATCGCCAACCTGGAGCAGCGCGGCGCGCTCTCTAACGAGGGCCGCAAGACGATCAAGTTTGGCGGCAGCAAGACCGTGCGCCTGAGCGATATCGACCTACCGAAGGAGTGAGCGGAGGGGATCGCGGGGCGGCTGTACCGCCCTGCGATCCCCTCTGTAGTGCTATGTACATCTTGATCACCAACGATGACGGCTACCAGAGTCCGGGCCTCGTCGCCCTGCGCCGGGCGCTCGCCCCGCTCGGCGAGGTGGCCGTGGTGGCTCCCGACCGCAACTGGAGTGCCGCCGGCCACTACCGCAAGCTCTTCGACCCGATGCGGGCCTGGGAGGGCACCCTGATCGACGGCAGCCCGGCCATGCTCTGCGACGGCACCCCCGCCGACTGCGTGGCCCTGGCCGTGATGGGCTTGCTGCCCAGAAAACCCGACCTGGTGGTTTCTGGGATCAACCTGGGAGCCAACCTGGGCAGCGACCTGCTCTACTCCGGCACGGTAGCCGCCGCCATGGAGGGCATGATCTTCGGCCTGCCGGCGATTGCCGTCTCGCAGAACAATGGCCACCGTGGCCCGCAGGACTTCCGTGCCGCCGAGGCGGCGGTGGCCCAGATTGTCGCGGGGGTGCGCAAGAACGGCCTGCCCGAGGGCGTGCTGCTCAACGTGAATGTGCCGGCCCTGCCCCCCGAGGACGTACGCGGCATCCAGATCGCCCGCCTCGGCCAGCGCACGTACCGCGATGAACTGGTCGTCCGCCAGGATCCGCGCGGTCGCCCGTACTACTGGATCGGCGGCGCTGAACCCGAGGATGTCCGCGAGGATGGCACCGACGTAGCCGCCATCGCCGCAGGCTACGTCAGCATCACCCCCGTGCATATGGATCTGACCAGCCACCGCTGGCTCGACGAACTGCGCGGCTGGGGCCTGGTCTAGCCCGCTCGGGGCGGCGCGGGGGCCACGCCGCCCCCGCGCTTAGGCCAACTCGGCCATCAGCATAGCCAACGCCTCAGGCGGCGGGCGCAACTGCGCGTCGGGCAGGGCGGCCAGGGGCGTGGCGCAGATATTCATAGCCTCGGCCAGAGTCGGGCGGCCCTCGTTAATGTAGAGCAGCCCGGTGATGAACTCGTCGCAGGCGCGGGCGCGCTCGATCAGGCCCAGGGCCGCCATGCGGTCGCTCGGGTTATAATCCTCGTCGAGCTTGCGCAGGCGGATCACCGGCCCGTCGTGCAGGCGCACGTCGCGCACCTCGCCCGGCGCATACTCCACCTGCACCGCATCGAAGCTCGGGATGAAGCTCAGGTCGTGGATGGGTTCCTTGTGGGCCTTGCCGTAGGCGTAGCTTTTGGTCGACTCATCGTGGTTGTTGAAGGTGACGCAGGGGCTGATCACATCGATCACCGCCGTGCCGTGGAAGCTGAAGGCGGCCTTGATCAGTTCACGCAACTGCTTGGCGTCGCCGGCGAAGGAGCGGGCCACAAAGCCTCCGCCAGCGATGATCGCCTCGGCGCAGAGATCCACCGGCGGCAGCGGGTTGTAGCCGGCATACTTCAGGCGCACGCCCATATCGGCGGTTGGCGAGAACTGGCCCTTGGTCAGGCCGTAGACGCCGTTATTCTCGATGATGTAGACCATGGGCACATTGCGGCGCAGCAGGTGCTTGAACTGGCCCAGCCCGATGCTGCCGGTGTCCCCATCGCCGCTGACGGCAATTGGCAGCAGCTCGCGGTTGGCCACATGCGCGCCCGTCGTCACCGAGGGCATACGCCCGTGCAGCGAGTTGAAGCCGTGGGATCGGCCCAGGAAGTAGGCCGCCGACTTGCTGGAGCAGCCGATCCCGCTCATCCGCACGACCCGCTGCGGCTCCAGGGCGATCTCGAAGGCGGCGGCGATAATCTGGCTGGAGACCGAGTCGTGGCCGCAGCCGGCGCAGAGCGTACTCGTGGCGGCCTTGTAGTCGCTGCGGGTCAGGCCGATGGCGTTTGTGGGCTGAGAATGCGTACTCATGCGACCTCCTGAATCTGCTTGGCCACAAACTGCGCGGTCAGCGGCAGGCCATCGTTGTAGGCGACGCCCTGGATGCGGGCGGCGTGCGCGGGACAGTGCAGTTGGAGCAACTGGCGCAGTTGACCGTCGTGGTTCAACTCCACTACGATCAGGCGCGGGTGGGATTCGACAAAGACGCGGGCCGACTCGCCCAGGGGCAGGGCGCGCACGCGCATGAAGCTGGTCTCGACACCCTGCGCCCGCAGCATATCGCGGGCCTCGGCAATCGCCGCCGCGCTAGAACCCATCCCGATGATACCAATCTCGGCGCACATGCGCAGGTCGATCATCGGCTGGGGCACCAGCCTGCGGGCCGTCTCGTGCTTGCGGGCCAGGCGCTGCATATTCGCCACCCAGTCGTCCGGCCGCTCGCTGTAGACATTCTGCGCGTTGTGGCCAGTGCCTCGGCTAAGTTGGGCGGCCAAGGGATGCCGGTTGCCCGGCAGCGTGCGCGCGCCCACCCCGTCGCCCGCAGGATCCTCGAAGCGCACGAAACGCCCGAGGCGGCTCAGGTCGTCGGCGCTGAGTACCTTGCCCCGGCGCATCGGCCCATCGGGGTAGGCGAAGGCGGGCGACATCCAAATATTCATGCCCAGGTCGAGATCGCTGAGCACAAACACCGGGGTCTGCAGTTCCTCGGCGACATCGAAAGCCCGCCAGCCAAACTCGAAGCACTCGGCCACCGAGCCGGGCAGCAGCAGCACCTGGCGCGTATCGCCGTGGCCCAGGAAATAGGTCGAGAGCAGGTCGCCCTGCGAGGTGCGGGTGGGCATGCCAGTGCTAGGGCCAACGCGCTGGACATCCCAGATCACGCAGGGGATCTCGGCGAAGTAGCCGAGGCCAGCGAACTCACTCATCAGCGAGATACCCGGCCCGGAGGTGGCGGTCATAGCGCGGGCACCGGCCCACCCGGCACCGATCAGCATGCCCAAGGCGGCGATCTCATCCTCAGCCTGGATGATCGCATAGCTGGCGGCACCATCGGGGTTGGTGCGCAGGCGCGGCAGGTAGTAGGCCAGGCCGTCGGCCAGACTGGTGGCGGGCGTGATCGGGTACCAGCCAACAAAGCTGACCCCACCGAAGACCGCGCCCATAGCGGCCGCGCTATTCCCGTCGATCATGATCTGGCCGTGCGTGGCGTCCATACGCTCCAGGCGGTAAGGACAGGCGGCCGAATTGCCCATGTCACTCGTCAGAAACGCCTTGGTGAAGGCAGCATACGCCGCCCGCACCACCTCATCGTTCAAGCTGATCGGTGTCGGCTTGCCCCTAAAGTGGAACTCCAGGGCGGCGCGCAGGTCAGCGAGGTCAATCCCGATCAGGGCGGCCAGGGCACCGACATAGACCATATTCGCCGCATAATCGCGCATACGCGGCGCGAATCTGCTGGCGGCAACTATCGACCGCACAGGCAGAGGGAAGGCGCGCACATCGGCGCGTTCGGGGTGCCACGGGCCATCATCGGGGAAGAGACAGACCCCGCCGGTAGGGAGGGCGGCCAGGTCATCGGCGGCAGTACGCGGGTTGAATGCCACCAGAATCGGCACCTGGGCCGGGCGGGCGGTGTAGCCATCCTTACTCACACGGATCGTAAACCACGTGGGCTCGCCCTGGATATTTGAGGGAAAAAGGTTCTTCCCATTCACCGGGACGCCCATCGTAAAGATCGCACGGATGATCGTATTGTTCGCCGTCTGGCTGCCAGAGCCATTCACCGTCGCGGCGACAATCGCGAAGTCGTTGATGATCGGCGCTACGCCTGTGTGCGTGTGCATAAAAAAGCGACTCCTTGAAGCATCACCTTGCAACTGGCAAAAGGTGACTGATCGGGGTACGCGCCTAGAGCCAGCCTGTTGCGCCGAGGCAGCGGCGCATGGCGGACTCCCTGAACACCGGTGGCAGCCTGCGGCACAGCGTATCGTAGCACGACCGCGCTATCGAACGGGCATTCCGCCGCATTGACGGACAACTCCCCCACATGATAAGATCCCCCAGCGATTCTGAGCGCAATCCGAGCACAATTTCGCGCCTTCGCGTTCGCGTCCTTCGCCCAATTTCGCGCCGTTCGCGATCCAAAACCTTCGCGCCTTCGCCTTCGCGTCCTTCGCCCAATTTCGCGCCGTTCGCGATCCAAAACCTTCGCGCCGTTCGCGATCCAAAACCTTCGCGCC
>CAISPW010000100.1 GCA_903887465.1 uncultured Oscillochloris sp.
ACCAATGCCGGGTCTACGGCGGCGGGTACCACGTCTTGTGCATAAATCACCTCCACCACATAAAAGCCGCTCCGTGGAACGATTCGTACCTGCGCGATCCGGGTCTGTTTGGTTGTGACCTCAATCGCCAACCCCGATGGCGTAATCACCTGCTGGGCAAGCGCCGGGCGACTAAGCGCCTGCACCGTGTAGACCAGCGCATAGCGCCCCTTGGTCTTATCGAGGTACGTGGGAAGCCCTGGTCTGCCCGTGAACGCACTCGGTTTTTCGATGTATACCGTGATTGCCGCAAAGAAACTCTTCCAACTCCGGTCAAGCAGCATCAACACCTGCTGGCTGACCTTACGCGGCAAGGCTTGGTACTGCTCCGTGTCTTTCATCTGACGGTGGATCTCGTGGTAGGTGAGATACACGCCATCGTGGATGAAGGACTGCCGCACCCGATAGTTTGCGGCGTTGTAGAGGTTCTTCGCCGCAAAGGCAGCCGCATCAATCGCACCAAAGCGGCTGTCCGTTGGTTTGATGATGTGTTGCTCAACGAGTTGCATTGAGGGTGGCTTTCACACGAATATGCGTACACGCATAGTATAGCAGAAATGACGCTTTTCCGCGATAGGACGCAATAAAACGCTATACAACGCAATGATTCTTATGAACGCAAACGATACCCTGAATTGCCGGATCACACCTAGGGCTGGTGCAACGTCGCTGGGGCTGCACCCCAGACCTCGCTTTTTGGGGATTTTCGGCAGCGAAGCCGCCAAAAAACCACAAAAAAAGATCGTTCGGGGGTGGCGAAGCCATCCCCAAACCCCCGCCAGAGGCGACGTTGCACCAGCCCTAGAATCACACCGCCCTGGGGCTGCGCCCGCCCTATGCGTATCAACGTACGCCCTTGCGCTGGAGCCTGGAGGCCGCATGCTCCCAGACCGAAGGCGATGGTGTGACCGCTGTGCGACCGCTCACGCTAGAACATGTATATTTGGGGGCTTGCATGTTCGTGAGAATGTGCTATGATATCCACGTTTGCTCAACGTAACACTGCGAGACCCGCATCAGAGACTCCCGTCAGTCCCCTGGTCGCTCGACAGAACCTCTTCGCTCGAAGGATGTACGTTGTGGATCGCCGGAGCGAGACACTTAGTTTACCACTAGGTGCCGGCTGAACGGGATGGTGACTTACGCAGGTTGGCGGATTATGGTAGCTGCCGACCACATCGTCTGCGCAGCGCGCAGAGGAGAATGTTAGATGCTGGTTAAGCTGTTTGTTGGCAACCTCCCCTGGAGCGTTGGCGACGCCGAACTCGAGCGGATCTTCGCGCCCCATGGCGACGTGCAGAGCGCCCGCGTGATCAACGACCGTGACACAGGCCGCTCGCGCGGCTTCGGCTTCGTCGAGATCGACGTTGACGACGTGTCGGCGGTGATCCGTGCGACCGACGGCCAGGAGGTTGATGGCCGCCCGCTCCGCGTCAATGAGGCCGAGGACAAGGGCCGTGGTGGTCGCGGCGGCTTCGGCGGCGGCGGCGGTGGTGGTGGCGGCGGCGGCGGCGGCGGCGGCCGTGGCGGCTTCGGCGGCGGCGGCAACCGTGGTGGTGGCGGTCGCGACCGCTACTAATCTACGGCGCACCGCTCTCCTGTAGAGGCGCGGGGCGCGAGGGGTAGGCACTGTGCCACCCCTCGCTTCCCCCGCGCCTCGCGGCGTGTTCTCGCCATTGTGTTTTTGCTTACCGGCGCCGACGACCCCTGCCGGCGCACCCTGCCGGCCGCTATAGACCTTCACGTCTCCCCCGGCCGTCCCACAAGGAGCCCCGTTGAATTTCTTGGATTTTGAGCTTCACCCGACCCTGATGGCGAACGTGCGTGCCCAGGGTTTTGCCGACCCCACGCCTATCCAGGCTGAGGCCATCCCCATTGCCCTTGCCGGGGGAAACCTGATCGGCCTCGCTCAGACCGGCACCGGCAAGACGGCCGCCTTCGTCCTCCCGATCCTCCATCGCCTGCTCTTGGCCCGCCAGACGGGCACCCGCGCCCTGATCATCACGCCCACCCGCGAGCTGGCCGAGCAGATCAACGAGACGATCATCATTTTTGGCAAGGGCACCGGCCTGCGCAGCGCCGCGATCTATGGTGGCGTCGGCATGGAACCCCAGGAGCGCGCCCTGCGCTCCGGCGTTGATATCGTCGTCGCCTGCCCCGGTCGCCTGCTCGACCATATGGGTCGTGGCACGGCCCGCCTCGATGGTGTGCAGTCGCTCGTCCTCGACGAGGCTGACCGCATGCTCGATATGGGCTTCCTGCCGGCCATCCGCCGCGTGCTGGCCGCCCTGCCCGCCCGCCGCCAGACGATGCTCTTCTCGGCCACCCTGCCCGATGAGCTGAGCGAACTGGCTGCCACCACGGCCCCCGGCGCCAAGCTGGTGCAGATCGGCATCGTCCGACCGGCCCATACGATCACCCACGCGATCTACCCCGTGGTACCTCATCGCAAGACGGCGCTGCTGCTTGATCTGCTGCACAAGGCCGACACCGGCTCGGTGCTGGTGTTCACCCGCACGAAGCACCGGGCGAACCGGCTGCTCCAGCAGATCGCCCGCGAGGGCCATAGCGCCGCCGTACTCCACAGCAATAAATCGCAGAATCAGCGCCAGCTCGCCCTGGATGGTTTCCGCGACGGGCGCTTCCGCATTCTGGTGGCCACCGATATTGCCGCCCGTGGCCTCGATGTCGAGCGGATCTCCCATGTGATCAACTACGACATCCCTGATACAGCGGATGCCTACATCCACCGTATTGGCCGCACCGGCCGGGCCACCCGCACCGGCGACGCCTTTACCCTGGTGACGCCTGAGGATGGCGCGGAGGTGCGTATGATCGAGCGGGCGCTCGGCGCGGCCCTGGAGCGCCGCCAGTTGGCGGGGTTCGACTACAACGCCCAGGTGCCCGCCGTGAACCTCGACGAGCGCCCGCCCCGCCCGCCCCGCCGTGACGACAAGCCCGCCCCGCGCCGCGACGACCGGCTCACCCAGCCCGCCGCCCGCCGCGACGACCGACCTGCCGCTCACTCGGGCGCGCCCCGCATGGGCGGCGGCCCTAGCCGACGCGATGAGCAGGCACCCCGGCGCGATATCCGCCCAACCCGCAGGTCGGCGTAGTTAGGCGCGCTGCACACGTACGTTAATGACAAGGGGCGGGCGACATTGTCGCCCGCCCCTTGTCATTAACGTACAGCAGGAGAACTTCGCGGAGGGCTTGGCCCGCCCCGAAGAGATACCCTCCCCTTTCGGCCAATGCCGTCGCCCGCGCTATCGGCTACCCTGGCAATACGCGGCTTCGGGTAAATTAGGTAGCGAAGGGGAGATGGCCATGCGACATATGCGATTCGGAAGCTTTATCGGCGGGGCCTTTGGGTTGAGCCTGGGCTGTCTGCTGGTCTTCGGACTGCTGCGCTGGATGGGGATGCCCGCCGGGCAGTTGATGGACTGGATCATCGGCTTGGCTACTTTCTGGTGGCTGCTGGTGGTGGTGACCATCCCGTGGAACATCCATTTCGGGGCGCGGCATGTGTTGGTCGAGGCCGCCGAGTCGCGCGGGCGCGGTATGGCCGTAGATGTGGCGCACGTGGCCTACGCCCGGCGCTGGGTGCGCTGGTCGCTGCTCGGGGCGATCATCCTGCACCTGGCCTCGGCGGGCGGCCTGTACGGGCTTGCCGTCTCCGGGGTGAGCGCCATCGGCTACCTCGGGTCGGTTGCCGCGCTGCTGCTGACCGGGTTGCGCCCAGCGGTGGCGGGCTACGCCTATGTGAGCGAGCGGCTGCGGGTGATCGGCGAGGCGGTGCGCTACCCACGTGAGGATGTGATGACCCTGCGCGCGGACCTGCGCGCCGCGCTGGATCGGCTGAAGGCTGTGGAGCGGGCGCTCGACCTTGAGGACGCCAGTTCGCTGGCGGCGCAGCACGCGGCCGCCCTGGGCGAGTTGCGCCAGGGCCAGGATCGGCTGCGCCTGGCCCAGAGCGAGTTGCGCGAGACCAACGCCGCCGAGCACGCGCGCCTGGCCCGCGAGGCCGAGCAGGCCGTGGCGCGTATCAGCGCCGACGGGCAGGTGATCGACCACGTGCGCGAGCTGGTGCGCTTCTTCAAGAGCGCGTGAGGTCTAACAAAAAATCCCTAGACACTGAAATTGCCAGCTTCGCTGGCAATTTCAGTGTCTAGGGATTTTGTTGAGCAGGGGATGCGCCCGCTACTCGTCGCGGACAGACCCACGGAGCGCCTTGGTCGCCCCGCGCCGGCGCTTCGTCGTCCGGCGCTCGGCGCGGGCAGATCGGCTCGGTCGGGTCGCGAATCGGGGCGCGTCGACGGCGCGATCCGCCGCGAGCCGCCGCGCCAGACGCGCAAAGGCTACCTCCAGGTTTGTCGCCTGCGAGCGGCGCTCGGTGGCCGTCACCACGATCCCGCTGGGGCGGTGGACGAGGCGCACGCCGGTGGCGTTGCGGTTGCGGTGCTGCCCGCCCGGCCCGCTGGCGATGAAGAACGTCACCTCGGTCTCGCGCTCCATGGCCTCGCGGCTGGCGTGCGCGGACGTTTCAAGCGCCTCGGTGGTGTCTGTCGGCATCAGGGGTTCTCCTCGCTCATCGCTCCTCGCTGGCGCGCGCGCACCTCTATAATTGTAGCATAGCGGCATCATGCGGCAGATGCATCTGTCAGTCGTGGGCTACGACACGTTCATGCAGATCATGAACATGGTTTAAGCGGCCATCTGTTATACGCCTGCCGATGTGTCTGTACATCGCCGTATGAGATCTGCTTGTTGCCCGGCCCAAAGGAATATGTCATGCCCATCCATCCCCCCTCCATTGCTGACGAGGCCGCGCGGCAGGCGGCGCTGGAGCAGTACCAGATCCTCGACACCCCGCCCGAGGAGGCATTCGACGAGATCGCCCGCCTCGCTGCCGAGATCTGCGGCACGCCAATCGCTCTGGTCAGCCTGATCGATGCGCGCCGCCAGTGGTTCAAGGCTCGGGTCGGACTCACCACCCAGGAGACGCCGCGCAAGGTGGCCTTCTGCGCCCACGCGATTGCCTTCCCCGATGACATGCTCGTGGTACCCGACGCGACATGTGATCAGCGCTTCGCCGACAACCCCCTCGTGACCGCTGCGCCGCACATCCGCTTCTACGCGGGCACGCCGCTGGTCACCCCCGAGGGCCACGCCCTCGGCACGCTCTGCGTGGTCGACCAGGTGCCGCGCAACCTCAGCCCGTTCCAGCACCACGCGCTCCAAGTCCTCGGCCACCAGGTGGTGATGCATCTGGAGCAGCGCCGCCAGATCCGTGATCTTCAGGAGGCGGTTGCGGCCCGCGCCGCCAGCGAGCAGTATGCCCAGCAGCTGACCGATGAGTCGCAGCGCCAGGCGCGCACCTTGGCCCTGCTCGACCAAGTGCGCAGCGCCATGGCCCGCGACATCGATCTGGAGGCGGCGATCCGCACGATGGTCGAGGCCAGCGCGGCGGCCTTGGGCTACACCCATGTGAGCGTGTATCTGCGCAAGGGCGGCATGCTCGTCCTCCAGCACCAGGTTGGCTACACCCACACCGCGTCGGACATCCCAATCTCCAAGGGGGTGATCGGGCGGGTGTTTCGCAGCGACGCGCCGGTGCTGTTGACCGATGTGCGCGCCGACCCGGACGCGATCCTGGTTGACCCAGCGATTGTGGCCGAAGTCTGCGTGCCGATCCGCGTGCGCGATGTGGTCGTCGGCGTGCTGAATGTCGAGAGTACGCGGCCCGACGTCCTCGGGCCGCACGACCTCGATCTGCTGATCGCGCTCAGCGATCACGTGTCGGTGGTGATCGAGCGCGCCCAACTCAACGCGGATCAGCAGCGCACGGTGCGCGAGACCCTGCTGCTCAACCGGGTGATCGCCGCCGCCGCCGCCGCCCAGGATGTGATCACCGTACTCGATGTGGTCTGCAGCGAGCTGGCGCAGGCGTTCGACGTGCCCCAGGCGGCGTGCGCCCTACTCGATAGTGATCGCGCGCGCCTGACGGTGGTGAGCGAGTGTTGCGCGCCAGGCCGGCCCTCGGGTATCGGCACGGTGATCCCGGTGGCGAGCGATATCCTGACCGAGGCGGTATTCGTCAGCCGCGCCCCCGTCCAGATCGGCGATATACCCGCCGACGCGCGCGTTACCGTCATCGCCGAGCTGGATGCGCTGCGTGGCACGGCGTCCACCCTGCTGGTGCCATTGCTCATTCACGAGGAGGTTGTCGGCACAGTCAGCATCGACTCGCTCGTCCCGCGAATCTTCACGGTCGAGGAAGTGGCCCTGGCCCAGGCCGTCGCCTGGTCGGCCGGCCAGGCGCTGGCTAACGTCCAGCTCACCACGGCGCTGCAGCAGGAGCTGGCCGAGCGCTCGCGCACCGAGGTAGCCCTGCGCGACAGTATGGAGGCGGTCGAGGCGGCCACCCGCGCCAAGTCCGATTTTCTGGCCACCATGAGTCACGAGATCCGCACGCCCATGAATGCGGTGATCGGCATGACCGGGCTGCTGCTCGACACCGCCCTCGGCAGCGAGCAGCGCGAGTATGTCGAGACGATCCGCGACAGCAGCGATACGCTGCTGTCGATCATCAACGACATCCTGGACTTCTCGAAGATCGAGTCGGGGAAGCTTGAGCTGGAGCAGCAACCCTTCGACCTGCGCGACTGTCTGGAGGCGGCGCTGGATCTGGTCGCGGCGTGTGCGGCCAAGAAGCAGCTCGATCTCGCCTATATGATCGCCCCTGACGTGCCCCAGGCGCTGCTCGGCGATGTGACCCGGCTGCGCCAGGTGCTGGTGAACCTGCTCGCCAACGCCGTCAAGTTCACCCCCGCTGGCGAAGTGGTGGTGATGATCGATGCGACGCAGGCATCCGGCGATCAGTTTGAGCTACACGTGGCCGTGCGCGACACGGGAGTCGGTATCCCGGCTGAACGTATGGATCGGCTCTTTCAGGCGTTCAGCCAGGTGGACGCCTCGACCACGCGCCAGTACGGGGGCACCGGGCTGGGCCTGGCGATCAGCCAGCGGCTCTGCGCCCTGATGGGCGGGCGGATCTGGGTGGAGAGCCAGGTGGGGGTGGGCACCACCTTCCACTTCAGCATTGTGGCACCGGTCGCAGCGATGCCCGCGCGGATCGACCTGCGGGGGGCCATGCCAGAACTGGCGGGGAAGCGGCTGCTGGTGGTGGACGACAACGAGACGAATCGGCGCATCCTGACGCTCCAGGCCGAGGCGTGGGGGATGCAGGTGCGCGCCAGCAGCTCGGGGGCCGAGGCGCTCGGCTTGCTCGCCCAGGGGGCCGGGTTTCATGTGGCGATCCTAGATATGCAGATGCCGGAGATGGACGGCGCACAGCTTGCCAAGGCCATCCACGCGCATCACAGCACACAGGTTTTGCCTCTGGTGCTGCTCACCTCCCTTGGGCGGCGGGCGGAGGATATGGCCCTGGGCCACTTCATCGCCAGCCTGGCCAAGCCGGTCAAGGCGGCGCAACTCTATGAGACGCTGCTCGCACTCTTCGGCGCGACGGTGGCGCTTTCGCCCACTGCACCCCCGCATACCGCCTATGATACGACGCTGGCCGAGCGGCTCCCCTTGCGTATCTTGCTCGCCGAGGACAACGTGGTGAACCAGAAGGTCGCCACCAAGATGCTGGCCAAGCTGGGATATCGGGCCGACGTGGCGGCCAACGGGTTTGAGGTTCTCAATGCTATGGCCCGCCAGCCCTACGACGTCGTGCTGATGGACGTGCAGATGCCCGAGCTGGACGGCCTTGAGGCTGCGCGGCGCATCCGCAGCGAGGTGCCGCCGTCCCGCCAGCCGAGGATCATCGCCATGACCGCCAATGCCATGCAGAGCGACCGGGCGCGGTGCATGGCGGCGGGGATGGACGACTACATCAGCAAGCCGGTGCGAATCGGAGATCTGGTGGCCGCGCTTGAGCGTGGCCTCGCGCGCGTGCCGGAAGCGGTGGTGCCGACGGCAGCCGGCATGATCAGCATCGCCGTGCTGGAGCAGATCCAGGACAGCCTGGGCGATGGGGTCTCGGCGGTTGTTGCCGAGATCATCGACATCTTCATCGAGGATCTGCCGCTTCAGCTCGCATCGCTGCGCCAGAGCGTGGCGGAGGGGACGGCCCCGGTGATCCAGCGGGTCGCTCACACGATCAAGTCAAGCGCGGCGACCATCGGTGCCCTGGGTCTGGCCACGCAGTGCGAGGATCTGGAGGCGCTGGCACGTATGGGTGATCTGCGCGGGGTGAGCGGGCGCATCGCGCTGATCGAGGCGGTCTGCGCCGAGGTGGCGGCGGAACTGAGGGATGTCCGCCCGCAGTTTGCGTAAGGCATGTTTCAAACCCACTTTACCGTTCAGCGATGCGGCGATAGGAGCGCGTCATCGTCTCATCGTCTCATCGCCAAACGGTAAAGCTGAAACCTGGCACCTGAAACCTTGTCTAAGGGCGGTGCGCGTGCGGCCCCTACCGGTTGCGCCGGAGCGCACGCAAGATCCGCATCAGGCGGCCGTTCTCGATCCGGCGCAGCAGGTCGGCCATGGCGGCGATCTGCGCGTCGCGGGCGGCCAGTTCGCGCTCTAGGCGGCGGGCGTAGGCGGATGTCTCGGCTGCGTTGGCGGGCAAGGCGGTGGCCCGCGCCTCGGCGGCAGCGATCTGCTGGCGCTGCTCCAAGGCGAGTTGGCGCAGGTCGGTGTTGGCCCGCCACAGATCCCAGAAGCGCCGCTCGTAGTCGCGCACGATCCGCGCCGTCGGCTCGGCGCGGCGGCGAAAGCGGGCCGCCCAGGGCGTCAGAAAGCTCGCGTCGAAGTCTACGTCGCGGAAGAAGCCGTGCTGAGCGAAAAGGTAGGCCCAGTATTCGGGCGGGTTGACGTTGAAGTGTGTGGCCTCCTTGTGGTCCAGGGGCGACGACGAGAAGAGTACATCGTCGCTGTGGGCGCAGAAATTGGCCACCGCCGCCTCGGCCTCGGCGCGCGGCATATGCTCCAGCACCTCGATGCAGACGATTAGGTCGTAGCGTTGGCCCAGCGACACCGCCGCCGAGCCGACCCGCACGTGGCCGCGCAGCGACTCGTGGGCGCTGCCGATGGCATACTCCGAGATATCAAGCCCCTCGGCGGCGACGCCGCGCGCGCGCAGTTGCTCGACCAGCAGGCCGATGGCGCAGCCAGCGTCGAGGGCGGAGACCGGGGCGATCTCGGCGACGATGTGGTCGGCCACGCCGCCGAAAAAGGCCATCCAGGCGGCGTCGCGCCGGTAGGGCATGCCACAGCCCGTGGCGTAGTAGTGAGAGTCGAAGAGCGCGTGTGTCTCTGGCGATGTCATCGTCACCCCTGCCAATCCCACGAGCCGGGGATGGAGAGCATCCCGTAGCGCTCGCGCATGCTGCTGCTCTGCACCACCAGCGGGTAGTGCCGGTCGTGTATATCGTAGACGTGGGTTTGTGTCGTGTCCACGGCGGCCACGCTCACCCGGTAGCTGCCGCCGAGCAGGGGCAGCGCGGGGATGCGGTAATCAACATAGCCTTCGCCAACGACCTGGGGGATACGAAACTCGTCGAAGCCGGTGTTGGGGCCGACGAGCCATGCGCCGCTCTCGTGGTGGATGCCGATGCCGAACACCGGCCCGATGATTGGCGCGTGGGCTAGGTAGTGCATCCGCACGGTGAGGGGCGCGTGGGACTGAAAGACGGCGGGTTCGGTGGCGAACTCGTCGAGCAACTGGACTCTGGTGATCTCCAGTTCGTGCGAGCCGCGCCGGAAGCTACTGTCCTCGCTGGGCACCTCATCGCCCTTGGCGGCGGCGAGTCGCTCGCGCTCGTGGCGGTTCACATCGGCCAGATAGGCGTCAATCACTGCGCCGGATGGGCCGCTGGCCCGCATCACGCCGTGGTCGAGCCAGACGGCCACATCGCAGAGCGCGCGCACCACCTCAAGGGCGTGCGAGACGAAGATGATCGTCTTGTTGGCTCGGCGGAAGCCGTAGATCCGTTCCATACACTTGCGCTGGAACGCCTCGTCACCCACCGTCAGCACCTCGTCGGTGATCAGGATATCGGGGTCGACGGCGGTGGCCACGGCGAAGGCCAGGCGGGTGTACATGCCCGACGAGTAGTGCTTGATCTCGGTGTCGATAAAGTCGCCGATGTCGGCGAAGGCGGCGATCTCGGGCAGCTTGGCGGTCATCTCGGCGCGGCCGAGGCCCATCAGCGAGCCGTAGAGGAAGACGTTCTCGCGCCCGGAGAGTTCGGGGTGAAAGCCGCTGCCCAGCTCCAGCAGGGCGGCGATCCGGCCCTGGGTACGCACGCCGCCGGCGGTTGGCTCTAGGATGCGGGTCATCAGCTTGAGTACGGTACTCTTGCCCGCGCCGTTGTGGCCCACCAGGCCCAGGCTCTGGCCTGGCTCCACGGCGAAGCTCACGTCGCGCACGGCCCAGAACTCCTCGCCGGGCGGGCGGCGGCTGAGCATCCCGGCCACCCGGGCCTGGATGGTGTCGCGGCGATCCCGGTGCAGGATGAAGCGCTTGGAGACGCTGGTGAACTCAATCACTGGGGCCATAGCTTAGATCTCCTCCCCAAATCGCCCGCTTGTCCGCTCGAAGGCCCAGTAGCCCGCCACCAGGATGACCAGGGCCATCACGCTGACCCGCAGCAGGCTGGAGAGGGCGGGCACGCCGGGGGTGGGGATCTGGCCGATTGCCACCGCCGATCCGTAGAGCGACTCGCGGTAGAACTCGATCAGCGAGGCCATTGGGTTGAGCCAGCGGATCAGGCGCACCATTAGCCCGTCGCCAAAGTTGCTCAGCGGGTAGATCACCGGGGTCAGGAAGAACCAGATGTTCACCACGATGCCCATCAGGTGAACCACGTCGCGGAAGAAGACCGCCACCGCGCCAAGCAGCATGGCCACCCCGGCCAGCATCGCGGTCTGGATGATGATTAGCACCGGCAGGTAGGCGAAGCTCCAGGCCAAGTTCAGGCGGCCCATGGTGGTTAGCTGTACCAGGATGATCACGGCGAACATCATGGGCAGCGAGAGGGCGAAGTTGGTCAGGCTGGAGAGGACGCTGACCAGAGGCAGCACCTCGCGTGGGAAGTAGACCTTCTTGATCAGGGCGGCGCTGTCGATCACGCTGCGCGTGCCGATCATCACCGACTCGGCGGCGTAGTTCCAGGGCATCAGGCCGACGATGATGAAGACCGGGAACTGGGCGATGCCGCTGGGCATCAGCGTGCTGAAGACCACCACATAGACCAGCATCATGCCCAGGGGGGCCAGTTGGGTCCAGAGGTAGCCGAGGGCGCTGCCTTTATAGCGCGCGCGCAGGTCGCGCAGCACCAGGTTGCGGATCAGCTCGCGGTAGCGCCAGATCTCCTCGGCCTTGGCCATCAGGTGGGCGCTGCGGTCTACCGCCACACCGACGATGCCGAAGGCCAGGCCAAAGAGGACGGCTAGGCCGATCAGTTCGGGGATGCGCCTTGGCTCGGGGGCGGTGGGCAGGGCGGCGGGGATGCGCTGGGCCGCGCCGGGGGCGTCTACGTCGAAGCGGGCACCCTGGGTGCTGAGCATATACTGGAGGGCCGCGTCGATGGCGCGCAGCCGAGCGATCTCGCGGTCGCGCACGTCAAGCTCGACCGCAGCCTGCGGGATGGCCTTGGCGCAGGTGGCCAAGGCGGCCTCGCGGGCGGGCAGGCTCGCGCTGGTGCAGAGCGCGTCGAGGGTGGCGTTGCGCGTGTTGATCGCGAAGCGCCAGAGATCATAGCGCGACTCGAGGGCGCGGGCCAGGTCGAGCCGCTCCTCAAGCGGCAGCGTGGACACCTCGCGCGGGGTCGAGAACGGCTCCAGTTCGCGCGACATAGGGAATGCCTGAGCGCGGATGATCTCGCGCAGCAGGAGGTCGAAGGGGCCGGGCGCGGCCTCGCGCTGGTCAAGGGAGAGCCAGAGTTCCCAGCCAAGCATGTTGCGCAGAATCTCGCGCCCACCAGCGGCGCGCACCTGACGAGCCAGCTCGACCGCGCCCGCGTTGGCCAGGGACTGGGCCTCGGCGGCGGTGGGGGCCACCCCGCGCACGAGGACGTGGCCGCGCTCGGCGGCGGGGATGTACTGCACCAGAAAGCTCGGCAGGCCGAAGCGCAGCTCCCGGCGGGCCAGGGCGTCCTGGCGCAGCGCCTCCAGGGCGTCGCCCTCGGCCACATCCAGGCCGGTCTTCCCAGGCGATACCGCGCCGTAGATCCCGCCGTAACGCCCCACGTCGAACCGCGCCTCGGCGCTAGCGTAATAGACCAGCGGCTGCGAGAGCGCGCGCGGCGCGGTCGCGGCCAGGGCACCGGCCACGCAGAGCAGCACCCAGAGAAAATGGAGGTAGGGGCGAAGCATGTGCTTCCTTCACCTTTAGATCATGAGGTCGCCGACCGATCTGGCCGTTCCCGAAATAGTGACGGTACCGGGGCAAGTGTTTTGCCGCTACTTGATTAATTCAACCGACTGCCCCGCGCCGAGGTCAATGGTGGTCATGCCCGTCGGTAACTGCAGGGTCAGGCCGACCAGATCCGCCGCGCTCGGGTTGGTTGCCTGGAAGCGACCGTCTGGCAGCGCGGTTATTTTCACGTGCGATACCGCGCGCTGCCAGTCGGCGATCTGGCTGAAGGGTGCCACCCAGATCGCCGGGTCGGTGGCGGCGCGGCGCACCACCCGTTCCCAGGCGGCGATCTGTGCGGGCGAGGTAACCTCCTCGGTGTGCGCCCAGATGTCGATCATGCCGCCCTGCTCAACCGCCCGCTCGATCTGGCGCAGCGCGAGGTCGGCCCGCTCAGGCTTGAGGTAGAAGTCTGGGCAGGCCAGGATGCGATCCTCGCGACCGGGTACCCAGCGGCAGCGCGAGTCGGCCACCAGGCCGGATGTGTCCAGCGGGAAGAGGTTGTACTGGGCCTGATCGCTCAGGCGGGTCACGGCGGTGATCCCGGCCTGCTCCAGGATGTCCCAGTCGCTATCGCTCAGGCCCGAGCTGCTGCTCCAGGGAAAGGCGATGGCGCGGGCGGGTGGCACGCCGCGTTCGGCGGCGACCTCGTCCCAGGCCGTCAGATCGGCCTGCCAGGTGGCGGCATCGACATAACCGCCGAAGATGTGGCTAAAGGTGTGGCTCTGGATCTCGTGGTCGGCCCCCAGCAGCTTCGGCACCAGGTCGCCGAAATACCAGGCCGGGTCAGACTGCACGCTGCCGTGGGGATCGTCGGCGAACCAGGGCGTCGTCGTCCAGCGCTCGGAGGTCCAGCCGTTGGCCTTGGTCGCCCAGGCGAAGGTGGGGTTATTCAGGAAGCTGCGGCGCTCGCGGTTGCCCAGCAAAAAGTTATAGCCGGTGGCGAAGTAGGTGGCGCGCACGTGGTAGGGCTGGAAGATTGCCAGCGTATTCGTGATCCCCTCGCGCATGCGCAAGCCACGGGCCAGCGGATCCTTGTCGAAGTTGGGGTCGCCCAGCGAGCGCGAGTGGACAAGACCACCCATGGCGGTCTCCCAGTCGAAGGTGAAGGCTACGGCGGCGCGACGCCCGCCGGGCCAGGGCAACACCTTGGGGAACTCCGGCGGCAGATGGATATCGGGGAGCTGATCTTCCTGCAGGTTGTATCCGCCCTTGGCCAGATGCATCGCGTCGAGGTAGATCCGGTCGTCAGATGCGGGCGCGATCCGCACGACCAGGGCCGTCGCGCCGGGCGGGGCCACGGAACTGCCCCGGATGGGCGACCAGTCGCGGGTGGCGGGCGACCAGAGCCGCACCGGCTGCCAGCGGGTCACCTGGTCGGCCAGGGTCGTCCCGGCGGCATCGATCCAGCGGAAGACCAGCCGCACACGGGCGGTCGAGCCGAGCGGCGAGTCGGTGAGGGCGAAGCCGCTGAAGCAGTAGCGCTGGCCGGATGCGACGGACACCGGCGGGGTCTGGGCATAGTTGGCGATGCCGATCAGTTGGAGCGCACGCCCGTCGCCGTCGAGATCGAAGCCCTGGCCATCTACAGCGGGGCCGCGCAGCTGGACGCCGCCGGCCGCCCTGGCCCAGCCGGCGGGCAGGCCGGGGATATTGCCGGGGGCGGAGCGTGAGGCGTCGGGGAGTAACTCGGCGGCGAGCAGCGGCACGTAGGCGCAGCGATCAACCCGCTGCTGTATGAAGATCAGCACGCCCAGGACACCGATAAAGACAGAGAGAAGGGCGGCGCCGAAGAGCAGTCGTCGTGGAGGCATCAATGACTACAGTAGGTGAAGCGTAGGTGAAGTGGCCGCAAAGCGCCACATTGTAGCATACCTACCGGGGCTTGGGGCCGCGCCACCTGCATTTGTTGAGCTTGGGCGGCGAAGCCGCTCCCACTCCCCCGCCGTCAGGCGAGCTCGCGTCGCTCATAGCTGCGGGCGATCTCGTGGGGCGAGACGCCGATGAGGTACTGGAGCCACAGCCAGAGGTCGTGCAGCAGCTGCGGGATCGTCCCGTTGGCGCGGAAACGCCGCGCTGAGGTGACGACCTCGGCGGGCAGCACGTGGATGTCGCTGCGGGCGCGGGCCAGCTCGAAGAGGCGCACGTCCTCGAAGAGTGGCCAGTCGGGGAATCCGCCGATCGTATCGAAGAGGCTGCGCCGGATCACGATGCCCTGGTCGCCGTAGCTGGTGAGCCGCGAGTCGTACCACATCAGGTGCGCGGCGATGTCGAGCAGCCAGTCGCGCGAGTCGAAGCTCAGGCGAAACTTGGCAACCGCGACGCGCGGGTCGGCTAGGATATCGCGCAGGATGGCGAACGCCCCGGCGGGCAGGGCGGTGTCGGCGTGCAGGAAGACCAGGATTTCGCCCGAGGCGCGGGCGGCCCCGGCGTTACACTGCGGCCCACGGCCGACGGGGGCGCGCACCACCACCGCCCCCGCCGCTGCGGCCAGTTCGGTCGTGCGGTCGTGGCTGCCCCCGTCGGCGACGATCACCTCGACGCCGGGGTCGAGGGCGCGCACGGCGGCTACGCAGCCAGCGATCTCGGACTCCTCGTTCAGGGCCGGGATGATCACGCTGAAGGTTGGCATATCGGCCTAAAACCCTCCACAAAAGTGGTTGAAATTGCCAGCTACGCTGGTAATTTCAACCACTTTTCAACCACTATTCAACCACATATTGTGATCTTCAAGGAATTCCTGGGTGTGTGCGGCGACCCCCGCCGGCGCAGTGCGCAGTTCATCGCGCAGGCGGGCCAGTTCGGCCACCGTATCGACATCATACCAAGTCGGCAGCAGCG
>CAISPW010000101.1 GCA_903887465.1 uncultured Oscillochloris sp.
AGGCCGCTTCAGCGGCCGTCGTAGACCTAGCCCGCCCGTTTACGGGCCGGGCACTCAACCGGGCAGCGTGCCTTTTGCGGTAGTACGAGTCGAGCCTTTAGGCGGCCCTATCCGGCTAAAGCCTCGACTCCACGCAATAACCCCAAGAGGATTGCTATAGCACTGGTGCTAGTGGGAGTGCCGAAACGTGACGCCGTTGTCATTGCCCCAGCACTCCCATTGGCTCACTATCAGGATAACCTACGGAGTCGGAACTGTCCCTCCGGGAATAAGGACACGGGTGCTACGGGTCGGCTACGGGTCAGCTACGGGTCAAGCAACCCACGCTGGCGAGCAAAATGGACGAGGTCGGCCTGATTGGTGAGTCCGAGCTTGCGCAGCAGGTTCGTGCGGTGGGTCTCAGCGGTGCGGGGGCTGATCGCCAGCCGATCAGCAATCGCGACGTTGTTTAGACCCTGGGCGGCCAGGATGAATACCTGGCGCTCACGGGCAGTCAACATTTCGCTCCAGTCCACGTGCTGCTCGGTCGTTGGCTGCTGCATGTAGGCGTTAATCACGCGCTCCGTCAGCGTCAGGCCAAGGTAGTGTCCCCCCATCAGTGCCACACGGATAGCATGCACCAGATCTGTCGCAGCGGTATCCTTGAGTACGTAGCCCGCCGCCCCGGCTGCCAGCGCCTCACGCACATAGGCATCTTCCCCATGCATCGAAAAAATGATCACGCGAGTCGTGGGGGAGACGGTACCCACGTGGCGCAGCACGTCCAACCCACTGAGACCCGGCATCTGGAGATCAACGATGAGTATATCGGGGTGCAGGCGAGCGACCAATGCGAGTCCGGTTGTCCCATCGGCGGCCTCGCCGATCACCTGCCAGGTGGGCTCGGTTGCGAGGGCGGAGCGCAGGCCGTCACGTATCATCGGATGATCATCAACCAAGATAATCGTTGGCATTAGGGATTCTCCTCAGACAACCATGCGATCTGCGCACACCACCCGACGAACATGGCCGCTGATGCCCGATTATCGGCTATCGGCTATCGGCTATTTTCAGTTGAGCAATGGGATTTCGGCGATGATCTGCGTCCCCTGCCCCGGCGCGGACTCGATTGTCAGCACCCCGCAGATCAACTGCACCCGCTCGTACATCCCGCCGAGTCCACCCGTCGTCCGTGCCGCCAGAACCGCCTCTACATCAAAGCCCCGCCCGGCGTCATCCACCCGTAACATCAGGTGCGTGCTATCGGCACGGAGGCGCACGCTAGAGACCGCCACGCCTGCATAGCGTGCAATATTGGTCAGCGCCTCTTGGATGATCCGATACACGACGATCTCTACCTCGGCGGGAAAGCGCCCATTGACACCTTCGTGGCGTAGTGCAACCTGCACACCGGTGCGCGGTGTATAACGATCTAGGTACCAGGTGAGGGCCGGTATCAGGCCCATATCGTCGAGCAGGGCCGGGCGTAAGTCAAGCGAAAGCGCACGGACGCGATTCATCAGTTCGGTGATGGATTCCCAGACGCTCTCCAGCGTGGGACGAAGCGTTGGAGGGACATCGCCCATCGTCGTCTCCAGAGTCAGCTTCATGCCGGTGAGCACCTGGCCCACCTCGTCGTGCAGTTCACGGGCGATGGCCCGCCGCTCGCGCTCGTGGGCTTCCACCAGTCGCCGCGAGATCGCCTGGATCTGTGCGGTCGAGGCCCGCAGTTCCTCTTCGGCCTGCTTACGCTCGGTGATGTCATCAAACATGGTGTAAACCTGCCTCGGCGTATCCTCCCCAGGGCGCAACTGCGGCACTGCCGTAATGTCAATCCAGCGGTAGGTGTCATGATCCCAATCGTACACGCCCATTACCGCATGCCGTACGGCCTGCCCGGTGCGCAGCGCAACCATCGCCGGGTGGGTCTCGCCAGGGAAGTCGCTGCCATCCGGGTGGATGGCCCGCCAGCGCGGGTCGAGTGAGGTACGCCCCTGCATCTGCGCCAAGGTCATACCCAAGATCTGTTCCGCCGCCGGGTTGGCGGCGATGATCTGGCCATCGGCGGCCTGATAGACCACGCCCTGGGTCATGGTCTCAAACAAGGTCTGGTATCTGTCTTCGCTGGCCTGGAGTGTCTCCAGCGTGGCAGTGAGCAACGCGAGGGTACGATCACGCTCGCGGGCGAACTGAACGGTCGCGACGGCGCGCTTGATAGTCAGGCCCAGCCGCTCAGGGGTGAGCTTGCCTTTCACCAAGTAATCCTGGGCACCGCGCTGGAGCGCGTCCACGACAAGCGCCTCGTTGCCGACGCCGGTGAGCAACACCACCGGCACATCATGCTGAGTGCGCAGGCGCGTAAGCACCTCCAAGCCATCCATATCGGGCAGATGATAGTCGAGCAGGATGCAGTCGGGTGGGGTAGCCTGACACATGGCGAGGACGAGGTCGCCCCGATTCGCCTCCGTAATCGTCGCAATGCGGGGATCGGCACGCAGTAATCGGCGGACGGTGTAGCGATCTTCCGGCGAATCATCAACGATGAGCAGGTGTATCAGGAATGTGTTCATGTGCCAACCTGCTGACATGCAGGGAGTCGCGCCACACGGTCTCATCGGCAGATCAGATCAGAATTACGTATGCGCCACCGCGAGGGCATCCCAATGCCTCCGCAGTGGCGCGTACGTAATCCTGATCGGTCACTGCACGACGATGGCTCAAGACCCTGAAAGAGATTTTACGCAGTACCGCAAAAGGTACGCTGTCAGGCACCTCCCGCCGTGGGGCTGAAGCCCCCGGCGAGGTTTACGACGACCGCTGAAGCGGCCTGTCTGAGGCCGCTTCAGCGGTCGTCGCAGACCTCGCCCGCCCGTGTACGGGCTGGGCGCTTGGGCTGGCAGCGCACCTTTTGCGCTACTGCCATTTTACCCTTGAAATAGCCGCACAGCGTTCTGGAGCCCCTGCTCGTAAGCGTCGATCAGCATGTCCATCTGCCGGTCGGCCTCGACATCGACCTGCTGACGCTGCGGGTCGGCATCGAACCAGGCCAGCGTGCGGGCGATCCCGACCCTGAACGGCGTGGTGGCCAGATAGCCGGGCACAAAGCGGCGGATCTTGCGGTTATCGAAGATCACGCTGGAGCACTTGTCGCCAATCAGGCTGCCGGTCATATCAGGGATGCAAGCGCAGATGAAATCAGCGGCAATATGGACAACCCGCGCCTGCGTCCCCGCCGCCGCCGCCGTCGCCGCGTAGAGTTGATCCCATGTCAGCGCCTCGTCGGAGGTGATATGGAAGGCGTGTCCAGTCGCCTGCGCGTGGCCAAGCAACCCAACCAGCCCCTTAGCGAAGTCGCTGTTGTGGGTGATCGGCCAAAGCGAACTGCCATCGCCGGGGACGATCACCGGGCGGCCCTGGCGCATACGCGCAATGATCGTGTAGGGCTTCTGCCAGCTATTCATCACCAGAGGAATCTGGGTATCGCCGTAGGTCAGCGAAGGTCGCACGATAGTCACGGGGAAACCCTCCTCACGCAGTGCGCGCATCAGGCGATCCTCACAAGCGATCTTATCGCGCGAGTACTGCCAGTAAGGGTTCGCCAGCGGCGTACTCTCAGTGACGAGGTAGTGGCCGCCCGGACGCTGGTAGGCGCTCGCCGAACTGATAAAGAGATACTGATCCGTCCGCCCCGTAAACAGCGCGATGTCGCGCTCAATCTGGTCAGGCGTGAAGGCGATCCAATTCACCACCACGTCAAAGCGCTGCCCGGCCAGGGCGGCCTCCACGCTCTCGCGGTTATTCATATCGGCGATGATCGCCGTCGCCCCAGCCGGCGTATCGGCATGCCACCCGCGATTGAGCAGAAACAGCTCAACCCCGCGCTCCAGTGCCAGCCGCGTACACGCGCTGCTGATCAGTCCCGTCCCGCCGATAAAGAGTGCTTTCATAGTTTCCTCTGATCAGCCATTGAGCTAGCGCGCCTTCGCGCCTTCGCGCCTTCGCGCCTTCGCGCCTTCGCGCCTCCGCGTTCGTGTCATTCGCCCGCCTTCGCGCCTCCGCGATCCAACCCCCCCTCCGCGATCCAACCCCCTTCGCGCCATCGCGTTCGTGTCATTCGCCCGCCTCCGCGCCTCCGCGATCCAAACCCCTCCGCGATCCAAACCCCTTCGCGCCTTCGCGTTCGTGTCATTCGCCCGCCTCCGCGCCTCCGCGATCCAAACCCCTCCGCGATCCAAACCCCCCTTCGCGCCTTCGCGTTCGTGTCATTCGCCCGCCTCCGCGCCTCCGCGATCCAAACCCCTCCGCGATCCAACCCCCTTCGCGCCTTCGCGTTCGTGTCATTCGCCCGCCTCCGCGCCTCCGCGATCCAAACCC
>CAISPW010000102.1 GCA_903887465.1 uncultured Oscillochloris sp.
CCACAAGGAGGGGCTTGAAAACCGCTTTATGGCCCCCGTGCGGCGCTCGCTGGGCGATGTGGTCGGCTACCCGGTGCAGGTGCAGGTGGTGATCGCCAACGGCCAGAGCCTGCGCCCTGAGGCATTCGCCGCCGCCAGCGCCGCCGCCAGCGATGACTCCGGCCCCGGCGAGCGGGCGGTACAGCTCGACCTGTCGAGCGCGATGCGTACGGGCATGCTCAACCCCAAGTACACCTTCTCGCGCTTTATTGTCGGGTCGAGCAACCGGTTGGCCCATGCGGCGTGCCTCGCGGTGGCCGATAACCCCGGTCAGCACTACAACCCGCTCTTCCTCTACGGCGGGGTGGGGCTGGGCAAGACGCACCTGCTCCACGCGATCGGCAACTACGTCCTCGACCGCGACCCCGAGATCAACGTGCTGTACGTGTCGAGCGAGAAGTTTACCAACGACATGATCAACGCCATCCGCCGACAGCAGACGGAAGAGTTCCGTATGCGCTACCGGAATATCGATGTGCTGCTGATCGACGATATTCAGTTTATCGCCGGCAAAGAGGGCACCCAGGAAGAGTTTTTTCACACCTTCAACACGTTGCACTCGGCCGCCAAGCATATTGTGATTAGCTCGGATAAGCCGCCCAAGGCTATTTTGACTCTGGAAGAGCGGCTGCGCTCGCGCTTCGAGTGGGGGCTGATCGCCGATGTCCAGCCGCCCGACCTTGAGACGCGCACGGCTATTCTGCGGGCCAAGGGTGATCAGATGAACGTCGATGTGCCCGATGAGGTGATCGACTTTCTGGCGCATAAGGTGCAGAGCAATATCCGTGAGCTTGAGGGCAGCCTAAACCGAGTGGCGGCCTTCGCCGAGTTGCACGGCGTGCCGATCAGCGTCGAGGTGGCCACCAGCGCCCTCGCCGACCTGCTCGGCAGCGCACGTCGCCGTCGGATCACCCCCGACCAGATCATCGTCGCCGTGAGCGAACATTTTGGCGTGGATATGCGCGTGATGCAAGGTCGCGGTCGCTCGCGCAATATTGTGATCCCGCGCCAGGTGGCTATGTACTTGCTGCGCGAGGAGACCGAGTGTTCCCTCGTCGATATCGGCAAGCTTCTCGGCGGGCGCGACCACACCACGGTGATGTATGGCTGCGATAAGATCGCCGAGGAGATCAACGCCGATAACCGGCTGCGCAACGAGGTGATCTCGATCCGTGAGCGCCTCTACTCTCAGGCGGCGTAGGAGCGGCTGGCGAGCCGCCCCTCCAACGCGGCCCCGCACCGGGCGTGTGCGGGGCCGTGTTGCGTTATGCACATTGATTATCTTACGCTAGTTATCACACCTTTACTGAAATCTCACAGCGCTCTTACCGTCCCTTGCCACAAACCGCGTACAATACGGCTACCGTACTCTTGTTGTCTGCGTTTCCACCCCCCCCTCAGAGAGGAGGCGTCTGCATGGGCTATGATGACACCCATCGCCGGTCGATCGAAGATCCTGCCGGCTATTGGGGCGAACTCGCCGAAGAGCTACATTGGTATAAGCGTTGGGACACGGTTCTCGACGACTCGAAGGCACCGTTCTACCGCTGGTTTGTCGGCGGCGAGACGAACATCTGTTACAACGCCGTTGATCGCCACGCCCTTGGGCCGCGCCGTGGTCAGGCCGCTATCATCTGGGAGAGCGCCGAGACCGGCCAGTCGCGCACACTCACCTACTTTGAACTCTACCGCGAGGTCAACCGCCTCGCCGGCGTGCTGAAGAATCTCGGCGTCCAGAAGGGCGACCGGGTGATCATCTACATGCCCATGGTGCCGGAGGCGATCATCGGCATGCTCGCCTGCGTGCGACTCGGCGCGATCCACTCGGTGGTCTTCGGCGGCTTCAGCATCACCTCGCTGGCCTCGCGCATCGATGACGCCGCGCCGGTCCTCATCCTCACCGCCGACGCCAGCATGCGCAAGGGACTCCCGGTTCCACTCAAAGATATCATCGACAAGTCCCTCGATGCCGCCGAGATCAAAAGCGTGCGCAATGTGTTGGTGCTTAACCGCGACCTAGTGGCCTGCGAGATGCAGGAGGGCCGCGACCTCGACTGGGCCGAGCAGCTCGTGAAGCGCGGCGAGAAGTATGTCGAGCCAGCTCGCGTCGCCAGCACCGACCCGTCCTACATCCTCTACACCTCGGGCACCACCGGCAAGCCCAAGGGCGTCGTGCGCGACACCGGCGGCTACATGGTGGCCCTCCACGCCAGCATGGGCGAGATCTACGCCTGTGGCGACGGCGATGTCTACTGGTCCACCTCGGACATCGGCTGGGTCGTGGGCCACTCCTATATCGTCTACGGGCCGCTGCTCAAGGGCGTGCCCACCGTGGTCTACGAGGGTCGCCCCGACCACCCCGATCCCGGCGTCTGGTGGCGGGTGATCGAGAAGTACGGCGTCACCCACGTCTTCACCGCCCCCACCGCCCTGCGCGCCCTGCGCAAGTTCCCCGACCAGTGGATGAAGGACAGCGACATCAGCTCGATGCGCCTGCTCTACGCCGCCGGCGAGCCACTGGACGCGCCGACCTACGAGTGGGCCAAGGAGACCTTCGGCGTGCCGGTGATCGACCACTACTGGCAGACCGAGAGCGGCTGGAGCATGCTCACCAACCCGGTCGGCGTTGAGATGCTGCCGATCAAGCCTGGCTCGCCCACGAAGGCCGCCTTCGGCCACTTCCTTGAGGTGGTGGATCCGGACGGCAACCCGGTGGCGCGCGGCGAGAAGGGCTTCTTGGTTGACCACGGGCCGCTGCCGCCCGGTATGCTGACGACCCTCTGGAACGATGACGAGCGCTATGTCAAGGGCTATTGGGAGCATTTCAAGGGCAAGATGCTCTACATGACCGGCGACTACGCCATCCAGGACGAGGATGGCTACGTCTGGATGCTTGGTCGCGCCGACGAGGTGCTGAACGTGAGCGGGCACCGCCTGGGCACCCGCGAGATCGAGGAGATTGTGGCCGCGCACCCGGCGGTGGCCGAGAACTGCGTGATCGGCGTGCGCCACGAACTGAAGGGCGAGGGCGTACTGGTGGTGGCGGTTCTCAAGCAGCACGTCACCCCGGCGGAGCGGGACGGCGTGGCCCGTGGGATTCGCACCATGGTGCGCGAGCGCATTGGCCCGATTGCCAGCCCTGACGCCATCCACTTTGTCAATATGCTGCCGAAGACGCGCAGCGGCAAGATTATGCGCCGCGTCATCCGTGCCGTCTACCAAGGCGATAACATCGGCGACCTGAGTACGATCGAGGACGGCGCTACCGTCGATATGGTGCGCGACGCTGTCGATATGCTCAAGGGTGATCTATAATCTGCCGTGCCCGTCCAGCCCGCGTTTTTTATTGAGATTTGGCGGCGAAGCTGCCAGATCTCAATAAAAACGGCGGAGTCGGCGCAGCCGCCCGCCAGTCGGATTCTCGCCAAGGCTCACATCCCTTATACTTATACGGCCGCCGGCGTCTATAACCAGAGGAACAAGGAGGTTACCCCCATGACCGAGACCCGTGATGTGGTCGCCCCTCACACCAGTGAGGTCTACCACCCGAACGAGGCCATTGTTGAGAACAGCAATGTGATGGCCTACGCCCGCTCTAAAGGCTTCTCAAGTTACGATGAGCTGTACCAGTGGACGCTCACCAATAACGAAGAGTTCTGGACCGATATGGCGAACCAGCTTGAGTGGTTCGGCCCCTGGGACAAGGTACTCGACGAGAGCAACGCGCCCTTCTACAAGTGGTTCACCGGTGCCAAGACGAATATTGTCCACAATGCCATTGACCGCCACCTGAAGACCTGGCGCAAGAATAAGCTGGCTCTGATCTGGGAGGGCGAGGACGGCACCGAGCGCACCTTCTCCTTCTTCAAGCTCAACCGCGAGGTCAGCAAGATCGCCAACGTGCTCAAGAGCATGGGCGTGAAAAAGGGCGACATTGTCACGATCTACATGCCGCGCATCCCGGAGTTGATGTTCAGCATGCTCGCCTGCGCCAAGATCGGCGCGGCCCACTCGGTGGTCTACGGTGGCTTCTCCGAGGCCGCCCTGTCCGACCGCCTGGCCGACGCCAAGAGCAAGGTGCTGATCACCGCCGACGGCGGCTACATGCGCAACAAGATCATCGAGCTGAAGAAAATCGTCGATGAGGCGCTCTCGCGCACCCCCACCGTGCAGACCTGCTTGGTGTTTAAGCGCACCGGCCACAAGGTAGAAATGGTTCAGGGCCGCGACCTGTGGATGCACGACCTGCTTCATTTGCCCATCGCCAATGTCCCCTGTGCGACCGAGCAGATGGACGCCGAGGATATGCTCTTCATCCTCTACACCTCGGGCACTACCGGCAAGCCCAAGGGCGTCGTCCACACCCACGGCGGCTACCAGGTCGGCACCAGCACCACCCTGAAGTATGTCTTCGATGTGAAGGACGAGGATCGCTACTGGTGCGCGGCCGACCCGGGCTGGATCACTGGCCACTCCTTTATTGTCTACGCCCCGCTGCTCACCGGCGTCACCTCAGTGATGTACGAGGGTGCGCCGAACTATCCCTACCCCGACCGCTGGTGGCAGATCGTGGCCCGCCTCGGCGTGACGATTCTCTACACCGCGCCCACGGCCATCCGTGGCCTGATGCGCTTCGGCGAACTGTGGCCCTCGCGCCACAACCTGAGCAGCCTGCGCCTGCTCGGCTCGGTCGGCGAGCCGATCAACCCCGAGGCTTGGAAGTGGTTCTACGAGGTGATCGGCAGCAAGAACTGCCCGATCATGGACACCTGGTGGCAGACCGAGACCGGCCACTTCATGATCACGCCGACCCCGGTGACGCCACTCAAGCCCGGCTCGGCCACCAAGCCCTTCCTTGGCATGGATGTGGACGTGGTTCACGATGACGGCTCATCCTGCGCGCCCAACGAGGACGGCCTGCTGGTGATCAAGCGCCCCTGGCCCGGTATGATGCGTACGCTGCTGAACGACCCGCAGCGCTATGTGGACACCTACTGGTCGCGGCTGGAGGGGATTTACGCCGCCGGCGATAGCGCCCGCAAGGACGATGACGGCTACATCTGGGTGATCGGTCGTCTCGACGATGTGATCAAGGTGTCCGGCTACCGCCTGGGCACCGCCGAGGTCGAGAGTGCCCTGGTCAGCCACCCGGCGGTGGCCGAGGCGGCGGCAATCGGCCTGCCCCACGAGGTGAAGGGCAACGCCATCCACGCCTTTGTGATGCTGCGCACCGGCTTCGAGGGCAGCCACGATCTGGAGGAGAAGCTGCGCGCCCACGTCGGTCACGAACTCGGCCCGATCGCCCGCCCCGATGCGATTACCTTCGTGCCCTCGCTGCCGAAGACCCGTTCGGGCAAGATCATGCGCCGCGTGCTCAAGTCCCGTGCCCTTGGTCTGCCGGACGGCGACATCTCCACCATGGAGGAATAGTCTTTGCCCGGACGATCATCTATAGAGATACGATCACCAGCAAAGCTGGTAATCGTATCTCTATAGATAGAAGATTTCAGATCGACATATGGCGGAGATTGCCAGCATTGCTGGCAATCTCCGCCATATGTCGTTGTAGGGCCGCCGCCCTCACGGTGATCCGTCTGATTTGCGAAAGCCGGATGATCCGCCATCAGCAATTCTCCGCCAGCGCCAGCCCGCGCTGGAGCTTCGAGCGCGACTCGGGCCGCAGGTCGATATGCTCGCGCAAGGCCACGGCGATCGCCGCGAGGTCGGACTCCGCGCCGGCGGGGAGCAATTCGATCTCCAACTCGCTGAAGGGCACATCGCGGCCACCCACATGGAACACCCCGTGATCAAGGCAGATCTCGGCCACATCCTGGCTCTGGTAGGAGGCGAAGATCAGCTCGCGTCGGGTGACGATAGTGAGCGTAGGCAGCAGGGGCGCTGGCCCGATCAGGGCCAGGGCCAGCTCGCGGGCCGGGCCGACGGGCCATGTGCGCGGGTCGGGGTCGCCGTGGGCGAACTCATACTCGGCGCGGCGGTGCAGACCCTCGCTCACCTCAGCCGGCCCCTTGAGGGTGACAAGAGATCGCTCGCCGACCTCGCGCAAGCGTAGGCCGTAGCGGGCCTGGCCGAGGCGTCGGTCCGCCGTATCGAAGTAGTGATTCTGCTGGCGCTCCGGCTCGGGCGCAGCGCGTAATGCGTAGATGCCCAGATGATCGAGCATGGCGACCACCCTCAGATCCGCGCCGCTAACGGCATACTTTGCCTCAACTTCCATCGTTGGCCTCCCCAGAAAAAGCTTCAGGCCCAGGGCATACGAACGCCATGGGCGAGGATCTCAGCATAGCATACCTTAGGCCGCCGAGGAATCATTGGAGGTTTAGCTCAGGGCTCGTGCAACGTCCTCGGGGCTGCGCCCCAGTTCTAGGGACTCTGACGTGGCCCAGCGTATTATCCAGCGCATGCCACATGATCCACCAGCGCCGCCGCCATCTCCAGGTCGTCGCCAATGATGAGCCGGTAGGTCGCCCGCACCGCCGCCGCCGCGTCGCCCAGGCGATACATGGGCGTGTCTGGCAGCGCCGTAAGCTGGCTGGATCGCCCGACGCCCCGCTCCACCCGGCAGAGCGCCGCCGGCCCCGCGCAGATCAGCAGGTCGTCGCCAGCCCCGTCGCCCCAGATCCGTGGCCCGTGCGCGTCGCCGCTCACGTGTACCACGTCCTCGGCCAGGAGCCGCAGCCCGCGACCTATGCAGGCCCGCATCAGGCCGGTCAGATCCGCGCCCGCCAACAGCACCGCCCGCCCGTCACGCTCCAGGGCCGCCGCCCGGATCGGTGCCCGGCCACGCCCGCGCGCCAGTAGCGTGCCCAGATCCCAGATCGCCGAGATCGCAGCGCTGAGCGGGTCGGTCGGCACAAAGGCTAGGCCATAGCCTCGATCCTCCTGTGCCAGCAGCAGCCGGGATCCATCCCCGGCCAGGGCCAGCGGCCCGTGGCGATACAGGCGAATCTCGCCGAGTTGCTCCTCCACCGCGCCCGCCACCACGTCGATCTGAAGCGCCGGCGGTGCCTCGATCAACTCGGTTGGCAGGCTCGCCCAGCCACCCAGGGGGCGCTCCCATCCCAGTGCGTCGGCAAGTGCCCGGCTGTTGGTGTGTACCGTCAGCGGCAAGCCGAAGAGTGGCAGCCACAGCGCGTGCGCCAGCCCGCTACTCATCAAGCAGATCCTTCTGATTCCACCCCAGCAGATCCGGGTCGCCCGCCCCGCCCAGTTCAAGGAAGACACTCTCCACATTCAGCCGGTGCGCCCCGTGATTCTCAGCGTCGTTCTTGAGCCGGACTCCGGCGCAGGCGGCTCGGGCCACCTCCACACCGCCCGCCGCCGCAAGCGCCCCCGCCACCATGGCGCGTAGGGCGGCCATATACTGCCTGTCCTCTGCGATCCGGGCGGCGATATCGGCCAGGCTGTCGGTCGGGCTGCCGTGGCCCGGCACCACCACGCCGGCCGGCACGGCGGCCAGGCGCTCAATGGATCGCTCATAGTCGGCCAGACTCTCGCTCACAAAGGGGATTTCGAGGTCGCTCAGCGTGTCAGCCGCCCACAGCCAGCCCTCGTCGGGCGCGAAGATCGCCAACTGGTCGTTGGCGTGGCCGGGGATATGCAGGAGTTGGAGCCGCGCCCCGCCGATCTCAAGCTCGCCGAGATCGTCGATCAGTTGGCCTGGCTGCGGGATGACGAACGGCGTCGCGCGCGGGTGGCCGTGCTGGCCCTCCCAGCGCCGCACCTGTCGCACAATCCCGTCGCTATCGCGCCCGGTCGTCTCGGGGTAGCGGGCCTGGGCCACCAAGGGCACCGGCGGCAGCCGCTCAGGCCCCAGGATATGATCCCAATGGCTGTGGGTCAGCACGATCACCGCCACCGTCGCGCCGTGCGCGGCCACAAAGGCGGCGATCTCGTCCGTCTCATCCGGGTGCGGCCCCGGGTCGATCAGCAGCGCCTGGCCATCACGCAGGAACACCCCGGCGTTGTAGGCCATTGAGCGGCTTGGAAACACCCATAAGCCCGCCGTGAGTTGCTTGGGGCTGGAAGGCATTGCAGACCTCATCGTACTTAGGATAGGAGACAGCGGTGCTGAAGCACACAGGCAGAGGGGTAGCCCGAGGAAGAGCGAAATATAAGGAGAAGTATACCGATCTGTCTCGGGTTTGTCTATTCAGGGCACGACGTCGGCCGTTATTCATGCGTATTAGACAAGGTTTCAGGTGCCAGGTTTCAGCTTTACAGTCCTGCGATGAGACGATGACGCGATGAGGCGATGCTATCGCCTCATCGCGTCATCGCGTCCCCGCCAAACAGTAAAGCTGTTTTGAACCATGCCTTAGAATAAACTACAATACCGCAATAAGGTACGCGGTCACCCTCTCAAGCGCCCGGCCCGTCAGGGCGGTTGCAACGTCGCCTCCGGCGGGGGTTTGGGGGTGACAAAGCCACCCCCGAAAGATCTTTTTTTTGTTGATTTTTGGCGGCGAAGCCGCCAAAAATCAACAAAAAGACGTTCATGCGCGGGGCGCACACCGCCGCGATGAACATGGTCGCTGATGCCCGGCTATCGGCTATCGGCTATCGGCTATTTTCACATCAGCGCGGTCTAGGGCGCAGCCCCAGCGACTTTGCAACAGCCCTGAAAATCGCCCACACAAGGGCGCACGACTGGCGGTAGTGTAGTATAATGGTGTGCCCACAG
>CAISPW010000103.1 GCA_903887465.1 uncultured Oscillochloris sp.
GACAGGCCGCTTCAGCGACCGTCGTCGAATCTAGCCGGGGGCTTCAGCCCTCCGGCGGGCTCTGAGCTATGCCTAAGGCATGGCGCAGAACTTTACCGTTTGGCGGGAATGCGATGAGGCGAGGAGGCGATAGCATCGCCTCCTCGCCTCATCACCTCATCGCTAAACGGTAAAGCTGAAACCTGGCCCTCTGCGCCATGCCTAAGGCATGGCGCAGAATCGTCTGACCCTACCGCACGATAATCGGCAGGTAGACCTGGTTGGTCACGGCCACAATGGAGGTGATGTACTGCGCCCCATTCAGCCCGCGATAGCTGCTGATCAGCACCTTGCCCGTTGATGCGGCCAGCGAGTTCACGCTGCTCGGGTTCAGATCAACACTGATCGCCGAGTCGCCCTGGTAGGAATTCCCACCGATCACCCAGGTACCGGTGTCATCGGCGGGCCGGGTGTCCAGATTTCCCACCGTGACGCTGCGCCCATCGCCAGCGGCCACGTGGCTCTCGATCGAGAGCGCGGTCAGGGTGGTCCCGCTGACCTGGTAGGTCACCTGTACGTAGGCCCCAATGGCGAAGAAGCCCTGCTCCTGCTTGAGTTGCGTGGCGGCGGTGGCGCTGTAGTTCACCCCACTGACCCGCCAGGTGCCTGCCCCGGCCGGGCTGGGCAGCGACTCAACCGCCCCGTAGGCCCGCAGCACCGGTGCGCCGCTGGTCTGGCAGCGCGTCGCCGGCTTCGTCTCAACCTTCAGCAGCGTGTTGACCCCGCTCGATACCGCATAGCGGGCCTCAACACATGCGCCGATGGCGAAGGCGCTGGACTCCTGCTCGAAGCGGGTGGCCGCGTCGGCGGTGTAGCTCACCCCACCGATGCCCCACGGGCCACGATACGGGGAGTCGGGGAGGCTGGTGGCGACCGCGTAGACCTTGGATGTGGCCGTAGCAGAGGCCGGCAGGCTCGGCGTAGTTCCGCCCGTGCAGCCCGACGCCGTATGCGCGCTGATCTGCTCGGCGTAGTTCACGCCGTTCTGCACATAATAGGATGCCTCGGCGCAACTGCCGACGGCCAGGCTACCCTCACTCCGCTCAAAGCGCGTGGTTGCGTTGGCGTCGATCACCATACCGTTGATCGTCCAGGTGCCATACATCCCCACCGGCATCGCGCTGACCTGGCCGTAGATCTTATTGCGGTAGGTGCTGGTGTTGCACTTCGTCGGCTCTTCGCTGCTGATCCGCGAGGCCGTGTTCACGCCGCTGCTGGTGGTGAACTCGACGGTGGCGCAGGCACCAATGGACAACGTGCCATGCTCCGTATTGTTCAGTAGCGTGGTGTTCGTGGCGCTATACTGGCCGCCACCGATGGTCCAGGTACCGGGATTTGTGGCTGGCACGCCCTCAACCAGCCCGTAGATCTTGCTGGATGCCGACTGAGGCTGGGTGCTGGTCGCCACGCAGCGGTAGGCGTCGGTGCTGCTAATTTCCAGGGCGGTCGTGGTGTTCGGCGTGTACTTCACATCAATGCAGCCGCCGCTGAAGAAGGTGCCCTGCTGCTGCTCGATACGAGATGCCGCCGTGGCCGTGTATGCCTTGCCGCCGATGGTCCAGGTTCCAACCAAACCAGCCGGGAACGCGCCAAGCACCCCGTAGCTCTGGCCGCTGCTGGTGGTGGGAGTGCTGGTGGCGCCGTTGCACTTGTAGTCCGCTGCGGTCTCGATCTCCAGGATCGTGTTAGCGCCGTTGAGTGCGCTGAACTTGGTTTCGACACAACTGCCCACGGCGAAGACGCCGTTCTTCTGCTCGGTGCGGGTGGCGGCGGTGGATGTGTAGCTGGCCCCACCGATCACCCAACCCCCGACCAGCCCAGCGGGGAACTGCCCGACCCGCGCGTAGCTGTCGCGGTTGCCGCTGTCAGTGCTGCCGCTGCCGCTGCCGCTGCCATTGTCGCCGCTGCCGCTGCCGCTGCCATTGTCGCCGCTGCCGCTGCCGCTACCATTGTCGCCGCTGCCGCTGCCGCTGCCATTGTCGCCGCTGCCGCTGCCGCTGCCGCTGCCGCTGCCGCTACACTTATAGGCCTGCTGGCTATCGATCTCCGTGATGATGTTCAACGTGCCGCTGATGTAATACTTCACATCGGCGCAGGCACCGGTGGTGAGCGTTCCGTGCTCTTGCTGGATCCAGGTTGCCGCATTGGCGCTGAAGGTACGCCCGCCGATCACCCAATTGCCAACCGTACCTGCCGGTCGAGACGTAACCGTACCGATCCACTCAGGCCCATCCGAGGCACGGGCGGTGAGGGGGATGAGCATGCCCAACAAGGCGATGGTGAGAATGGTCGTAGAGATGAAGCGATGTCGCATAATCAAAGACGGTGCCTCCTTGGCGTTAGCGTGTAGCCGCCACACAGCAGCTACGGTATCAACCGCGAATGCTCGGTCATGGATCGTCGGACTATACATACCTCCTCTCACGTATCGGTCACAACACCAACCGAGGTTGCAGAGCGTGCCCTACAACCTCAATATATTCAGAGATTATTAAGATCTCCTCGGAATAAGGGGATAGTATTTTTAGGTTTTTCCAAGAGGGAGCAGGAAAGGCGCTCTACACGACCCCTACCCCGGCCACGCGGCCCTGAGCAGGGCTGGCAGCAGCACGCCCGAAGGGGCATTGATGGTATAAAGGGGCGGCCGAGCCGCAGTGGTCACATCAAGATTGATCACCGCCACCGTCGCCCCAGCCTGTAGCGCCAGTCGCGGCAGCGAGGCAGCCGGCTCCACCAGCCCCGAAGTACCCACCGAGAGGAAGAGGTCGCAGCTCTGGGCGGCCTCCCATGCCGCCGCCAGGGCGGCCGCCGGTAGCAGTTCCCCAAACCAGACCACATCGGGCCGCAGGTAGGCTCCGCAGCGCGGGCAGCGCGGAGGCAGATCGTCGGCGCTGGCCGCCCAGCGATCCACCACCGTCCCCTCGACCGAGCAGGTCACCCGCCCGATATTTCCGTGCAGCTCGATCGGCGCGCTGCTGCCGGCGCGTTGATGCAGCCCGTCCACATTCTGCGTAATCAGGGTGATGCGCGGCACGTGGCGCTCAAGCTCGGCCAGCGCCAGGTGGCCAGGGTTCGGCACGGCGTGCGCCACCAGCTCGCGACGCCAGGCGTACCACTCCCACACAAGCTGCGGGTTGCGGCGGAAAGCCTCCGGCGAGGCCAGATCCTCGGGGCTAAAGCGCGCCCACATACCCGTCTGCGCATCGCGGAACGTCGGGATGCCGCTCTCGGCCGAGACCCCCGCCCCGGTCAATACGGCCACATGGCGGGCGTGTTGCAGCACCTCAACCAATCCAGTATCGATCTCCACACTCACCACCTTTCATATTTTCGCGCCTTCGCCTTCGCGTTCGCGTCTTTCGCTCCCCTTCGTGCCTTCGCGCTCCAAACCCCGCGCCTTCGCGTTCGCGTCTTTCGCTCCCCTTCGTGCCTTCGCGCTCCAAACCCCGCCCCTTCGCGTTCGCGTCTTTCGCTCCCCTTCGTGCCTTCGCGCTCCAAACCCCGTGCCTTCGTGATCGC